>CAZAIE010000997.1:0-3236 GCA_964485035.1 uncultured Myxococcaceae bacterium
AGGCCGGTTGCGTGGGGCACACGGCCTCCGCCCGCCCATTTTCCGGGTCCAGCGGAGCGCCTTGGCTAAGATGCGCGCCCGGGAGGACCCCGTGACCCAGTCCCGTGAAGCGCGCGGCACCGCCGCCGCGCAGGAGTTGATCGCCGCCCGCCAGCTCGAGGGCTCGCGGGTGCTCGCCCTGGCGGTGGTGGTCATCGCCCTGGTGAGCCTGCCCTTCGTGGTGGGCATCACCTTCCTCATGGACTTCGAGCTCGGGGTCCGGCTGCTCGCGGTGAACGTGGGCGCGGGGCTCTACTTCGGGGCCATGCTCTTCCTCATCCGCCGGGGCCTCTACCGCCCCTGGCTGGACTGGGTGAACACCGCCATCGAGGTCTCCACCCCCACCGTCATCGCCCTCATCGACACCGCGCGCATCGGGCCGGCCTACGCCCTCACCAGCGCTCCGGTGATGCTCTTCGTGCTGGTGGGCACGCTCGCGGCGCTGCGGCTGCGGCCCCGCCTCGCGCTCTTCGCCGGCCTGGTCGGGGCGACTGAGTTGGCGGTGTTGTACTTCGCCATCCGCGGCGGCATCCCCCCGGAGCAGGTGCAGGCGCTGCCGTCGCTGGGGATGTCCAACGTGCTCCAGCGCGCGGCGTACGTCGCCATCGGTGGGCTGAGCGGCTACTGGCTCTGCAAGCGGTTCCTCACCCTGGTGGACCGCCTGGTGGCCGAGCACGCCGAGCGCGACGCGCTCTACGCCGAGATGGAGGTCGCCCAGCGCATCCAGACCGCGCTGCTGCCCCCCAACGGGCGCCTGGGGGACTACGAGGTCGCGGCGGCGATGCGCCCCGCGGCCGAGGTGGGCGGCGACTACTACGAGATCCTCTCCACCCGCGCCGGCGAGCACTGGGTGGCCATCGGCGACGTCTCCGGTCACGGGGTCGAGTCGGGCCTGGTGATGATGATGGCCCAGTCGAGCTTCCTCACCCAGGTGCAGGACGTGGGCGGCCGGCGGCCGAGCGAGGTCTTCCACGCGCTCAACGGCGTGGTCTTCGAGAACGCCCGGCGGCTCAAGGCCTCGCGCTACATGACTCTCAACCTCATCCGCGTTCACCCCGACCGCCTGGTAGTCGCCGGGAAGCACCAGGACGTGCTGGTGCACCGCTCGCAGACGGGGCGGGTCGAGGTGGTCTCGAACGAGGGCTCGTGGGCGGGCATCGTCCCCGACACGCGCGGCTGCGTGGAGGACTCGGAGATCCCCCTGGAGGTGGGCGACACCGCGCTCCTCTTCACCGACGGGGTCACCGAGGCGACCGCGGCCAGCGGCGAACTCTTCGGCCAGGAGCGGCTGGAGAAGGCCTTCGCCGCCGTCGCGCACCGCCCGCTGGAGGAGGCGCTCCAGGCGCTGCTGGGCGAGGTGCAGGGCTTCCAGTCCGCCCAGGCGGACGACGTCACGCTGATGCTGTTGCGCCGCGCGCCCGCGGCGAGCGCCCCCGTCGCCTGACCGCTCAGCTGGCGAAGGTCGCCGGCAGCGAGCTTAGCGCGGTCACCGTGAGCAGCCCCTCGGGCGTGACGTCCGCGGAGAGCCGGCAGCCCGCCTCGTGAGCGATGCGCAACAGGCCCAGCCCGCTGTTCCCCGGCCCCGCGCGCTGCGCCACCTCGCGCATCCGGGTGAGGTAGGCCTCCTCGACGCTGGGGGCGGAGGCGAGCGCGGCCAGCGCCTGGTGCAGCCGGTCGAGACCCGGCCCCGCCTTCACGGGGTGGGCGACGCTCACGCTGAGCAGGTCGGGCCCGCCCTGCACCTCCAGCCGGCAGGCCGCGGGGCCCTCCGGGCGCGGGCCCCAGTCGCCGTACTTCAGGGCGTTCTCGAGCAACTCGCCCACCACCATCGCCGCGAGGTCGCGCAGCCCGGGCGCGGGGAAGGCCGCCGCGAGGCAGCCGAGGATGCCGGTCCGCAGCTGCTCGATCAGGTCCCAGTCCTCGCCGATGGGCACGTCGATGACGAACCTGCCCCGGGCCCTCATGCCTCACCTACGCCGAGGATGCGCACCGCCGGGTCCAGGCCGGTCTGGAAGATGCGCATGGCGCGCTCGAGGGCGTGGAAGGACAGCTCCTGCCACTTCCGGTTGCGGTCGTAGAAGACCGTGAGCCGCACGTGCGAGGTCCGCCCCTTGTTGAACACGCGGATGAGCTCGGCCACGGTGGAGGAGTTGAAGTGCTCCATGCTCTCGAAGTGCATCTCCACCGCGCGCCCCGAGTTCGAGGCGTGGTCGAGCACCCCGTCCAAGAACGGCGCCAGCACCTCCGCGGGGTTGCGGCTGGTGCTCTTGCCGGTCCAGTCCAGCCGCACCCTCCCGGCCAGCGACTCGTCCACCTGGATGGCGAGCTCGTGCGTCTTCAGCGGTGTCACTTGCATGGTCGTCTCCCTCTCGGCTTCGTCGTCCCGCGGGGTGCGCTCAGCGGCGCAGCAGCACGTAGAGCGCCCCCGCTCCCCCGTCGTGAGGCCGGGCGCTGGCGAAGGCCAGCACCGCCTTTCCGATGCGGCCGCGCTGCAGCCAGACCCGGAGCTGTTCCTTCAGCACTGGGATGTGGTCCTTCGAGTTGAGCCCTCGCCCGTGGACGATGAGCACGCAGCGCTTGCCGTCCCGGCGCGCCTCGGCGAGGAAGCGGTCCACCGCATCCTTGGCGTCGGGCCTGGTCATCCCGTGCAGGTCCACGTGGCCCTGCAGGGCGTACTCCCCGCGGCGCAGCGCCTGGAGGACCCGCTTGTCCACCCCGGGCACCGAGCCCTCGATGTACTCGTCGGTGTCCGCGAAGTCGAAGGCGCCCTCGCCCGAGACCAGCTCCGCCAGCCGCGCCAGCGCCTCCGCGTCCTCCGAGACCACCCGGGCCTCCCGCGGCGCGGGGGCTGGCGCGGTCCCGCGCACGTCGCGCAGGGGCGTCGCGCCGGACATCGCCATTTGGAACAGCTCGTCCTCGGACGGACCGCTGCGCGCCGGGGCAGTGGACGACGCAGGCCGCGCGGCGGGCTTGGGGGCCGGTGCCGCCGCCTTCGCCGCCTGCTTGAGACCCTTGAACGGGTTGTTGCTGAAGGTGGGCTGCTTCGATTCGCTCTTCTTCCCGTGGGCCATGGTTCCCTCTCGACAGGGCAGCCATCTTAGCCAAACGCGGACGCCTCGCGACCCTTCGACTATGATGCGCCGCATGGTGCGTCGTGAAGATCCCAAGTCATCGGAAGGGCGACCGACCGAAGGGCC
>CAZAIE010000998.1:0-3233 GCA_964485035.1 uncultured Myxococcaceae bacterium
ACCTGCTCCAGCGGCGCCTGGGGCGCGCGCCGCTGGAGCAGGTGACCCGCCTGCGGGTGGAGCACGCGAGGAGCCTGCTGACGAACACCTCGGACCCGCTGGAGGTCGTCGCCGAGCGGGTGGGGTACTCGAACTCGTATGCGTTCTCGCGGGCCTTCTTCCGGGAGACCGGCGAGCGGCCGGGTGCCTATCGGCGCAGGGCGCGGGCGGTCACCGGGTGAACGGCATCCTTGAGTCGGATCCGGTCGCTGCGTGCACGAGCAGGGATGGACCGTCGCCTTTCCCACGAAATGCCGGAATTCGCCTCCCGCGTGTCCAAGGAGCGGAGGAACTCACATGCGACGAACCCTGGGTGGTGTGCTGGCCGGTCTGCGGGCTGCTTCGGTCCCGTCTGCGAGGACCGTGTGGGCGAGTGCGTCGTCCCCGAGTCGCCGGACGCACGCACGGCGCTCCCCGACACGGGTCTCGCGGACGCCCAGGTTCCCGCTGATGACGTGACCTGGTGACCCCGGAGGAGTACCGGGGCAACGAGATCCTCGGCCTTGCGGGCACCGACGCGAAGTGCGCCGAGGCAGGGAAGCGGCTGGGGCTGTCGGTCATCCGCGCGCTGCTCTCGGACGGCAGGACGAACGCCCGGGACCGTCTTCCAGCGCTCCCCGGCGAGGTCCGCAACGTGAAGGGCCAGGTGCTCGTGTCCCGGCTCGAGTTCCTCTTCCCGTCTCTTGGGCCCAGCGGGGCGGGCTGCACGGTCGGCAACCCGGGGCGACCGTGGGAGGGCCTGGCGCTCGCCTCAGGGGTGCTCGGCGCTCCACCGTCGCACCAGCTCAGGACCGACCGCGTCCCCGAGGCCCGCGGCCAGGCCATCGTCGAGGCCGAGTGGGCCGTTCAGCCCGCGGGTCCCTGCCACGAGGTCCATTCCCCCGAGCAGCACCTCGCCCTTGGAGAGCCAGCGTCCCGTGGCGTTGATCCGGGCGGTGTGGACGGTGGCGCCGCCCCCGAAGTCGGTCGCGTCGCTCCGGACCTTGCCGGCCTGCAGCGCGAGCACGTCGCCGTCGCCCTGGTGGCTCGCGGGGATCGCCAGCGCCTTGAGCCCGGAGATCGCCCGGTCGAGCGCGAGGTCCGCCTGGAGCTTCGAGAAGCCGGGGGCCTCCAGCGTGACTTTCACCGGCCGCGAGAAGAAGGCTTGAGCCTCCGGGTCCACCGCGCGCAGCTTCTGGAGCGCCTCGCGGAGCAGCTCGGGGGGCAGCCGCAGCTTCCTGCAGGTCGGGGGCGCCAGCGTGGAGCGGAGGAGCGCGCGGCCCTGGGCCGGGGTCTGCGGGTTCCAGTTGCGCGCCAGCTCGTCCAGCACGCCCATGAATCGCCGCTCGGCATCGCCGACGAGCTGCTCGGCGAGCGGTCGGAGCTCCCGGCTCGCCAGGGCGAAGTCCCGCTGGGCGATGGCCCGCTGTACCTCCGGGTAGGCCGCGTCCTCGAGCGGCTCGACCCGGGTCTCCTGCGCGCGGGTCGCAGCAGAGGGCTGGGCCGCGAGCACGGCCAGCAGGGCGAGGAGCGGGGTCATCGCGGGTCCTTTCGGAGTGTGGCCGCAAGAGCCTAGCGCGGTCCGGCGCTCGCTACTCGCAGACCAGGGTCACGGTGCGGGGCTGGGCCTTGCGCCTGCCCGCGGTGGCGCTGAGCACCAGGGGCGCACAGCCCTGGACCTGGACGAGGAAGGGCAGTTGCTCCACGTCGCCGTCCAGGCCGTGCATCCGGCGCTCCAGCACCTGGCGGTGCTTGCCCTGGACCACCGTGAGGGTCACCTTCTCCAGGACCGGCTCGCCCGCCGGCAGCAGAGCCGCGATGACGCTCACCAGCAGCCAGCGAGAGGGCTCGAGCGTGTCCTGGACGAGCGTCGGCTTCTCCTGCTCCAGCAGGTCCGCGCCCAGCGTGGTCCTGGCGTAGACCTGGGCGGTGAGGACCGGGGTCACCGGCTTGCCGTGCCGAACCGGCGGGACCTGGGCATCGGCGGTGAAGGCGGCCAGCAGCACGACCAGGATGAGCAGGCGCATGGCGTCCTCTCGGCTTCGAGTCGGCCTGGAGACTAGCCCGGAATCACGAGGGGTTCTGAGGCCTGGCGCCAAGCTCACCTGCGGCCGTCGATGAACGCGGTCGGGGTGGCCGCCACCTGGTTGCGCAGCCCCTCCTGCTTCGAGGACACCCCTGCTCGAACGCCGCGCGTTCGAGTCCCGTGCGCGCGGCCCACTCCGGGAGGATCTTCACGTCGAAGCCGTCGAAGCCTGTGTACAGCTGGAGCAGGAACGGCCAGAAGGTCCCGTTGCCCCGCGCTGCGGAGGACGTGGCCACCCGTGTGGCCAAGTTCCTCCGGTGCTGTGGCGGAATTGGGCACAAGCGGACCGGCGGCGCCCGCCTCGCGATGGGGCCGCCGGATGCCGAGACCGCCGTGCCTGCGACTACTCCGCGGCGCCCGCGGGCTTCTTCTCGCCGCCGCCGAAAGACTGCAGCGCGAGGTAGCTGGGGCCGAACCGCTCGATCTTCTCGACCTCCTTCTCGTACTGGTCGAAGTGCCGCTCCTCGTCGACCACCAGCGCCTCGAAGACCTGCTTGGTCACCGCGTCGGCGTTGGCGCCGCAGGCGATGGCCGCCTTGTTGTAGTCGTCCTGGCTCCCCGACTCCATGGTCATGGCCTTCTTCAGCATCGCCACCGGGTCCTTGATGGTCTCCACCGGGCCGGAGGGGACCATCTTCACGTCGCCCTTGAGGAAGAGGATGCGCTCGGCCAGCTTCTCGACGTGCATCATCTCCTCGATGGCGGTGCGCTTGAACAGGAGCGAGAGCGGCCCCAGCCCCTGATCGTCGAGGTGGAAGTGGAAGTACATGTACTGGTGCACCGCCTGCAACTCGTCGGCGACGGCGTGGTTCAAGAGGTCGATGCTCTTCGCGCGGTCCATGGGTCCCTCCGGGGATGGGGTTGAGTGCGCGGCATTGTAGCGTCGGGCCTGCTCCGCGCGCCGGGGATTTCGGGCGACCTCGGCGCGGCCCCGCCGCAACCGAAGTGCTCGGGCGGACCATCGAGCGGCGGAGCCGCGGTCGAGAGTCGAGTCGAGAGTCGAGAGTCGAGAGTCGAGGGTCGAGGGTCGAGGGTCGAGGGTCGAGAGCAGGCCTCACGACCCGCCGGCCGCCTGCTGCGGTGCTCCACAAAGCTTCTCGGCCCGAGAAGCTTTCGAACGGTAGTGGCT
>CAZAIE010000999.1:0-213 GCA_964485035.1 uncultured Myxococcaceae bacterium
GGCGCGCTCGACCGGAGCGCGCCCGGCCCAGGCGGCCAAGCCGAGCCCCACGCAGACGCCCAGGGTGGCGGCCACCGCCCGGCGCCGGGAGCGCAACCGCGGACGCCAGCCCGCAAGCAGCGCGTCCATCGACGCCCAGCGATCGCCGGCCGTCCTCGAGAGGCCGCGCACCACGCTCGCGGCCACCGCCGGGGGGACGTCCCGCGCCCGCAG
>CAZAIE010000999.1:223-3233 GCA_964485035.1 uncultured Myxococcaceae bacterium
AGCGCGCCGCCTCGGCGGTCCCCTCGTACGGCCGCTTCCCGGTCAGCACCTCGAAGCAGAGGACGCAGAAGCTGAACTGGTCGCTGGCCGCGTCCGGAGCGACGTCCCCGAAGAGCTCCGGCGCCATGTAGGCCGGCGTCCCCGCCCGCGAGGTGCGTGGCGCCCCCGGGACCGGCGCGAGGCGCGACACCCCGAAGTCGGCCAGCCGGGCGCGGCCGTCCTCGCCCACCAGCACGTTCTCGGGCTTCACGTCGCGGTGGACGATGCCAGTGCGGTGCGCGGCGGAGAGCGCCTCGCCAATCTGCAGGAGCAGCGCCACCCGCTCGGCGACTGGGTGCTCGGCCTGGAGCCACGGGCGCAGCGTGCCGCCACGGACCAGCTCCATGGCCAGGAAGACGAAGCCGGACCACTCGCCGACGTCGAACACCGAGACCACGTTCGGGTGCGTGAGCCGCGCGAGGAGCCGCGCCTCGTCCAGCACGCGCTCGAGATGGCCCTCGACGCGCACCAGCTTGAGAGCCACCGCCCGCTGCAGCGCCGGGTCCTGGGCCTCGACCACCAGGCCGACGGCGCCGGCGCCCAGCACCCCGCTCACCCGGTAGCGTCCGATGGTCTCGCCGACGGCGGGCGGGCGTGGAGGCGGCGCGGCGGAGGCCGAGGCGGCGGCGGCGAGCACGCGGCGGCACTCGGCGCAGGTGTCCAGGTGGGCCTCGAGGGCCGGGGCTGCCTCGCCTGCACGCCCTGCGGCGAAGGCGACCAGTTCGTCGTTGGAGGGGTGGTCCACGCGGACAGGAGACAAGCGGGGGCCGCGCGGCGTCAAGCGGGGGATCCACCGACGAGCGCAATGCCTGGCACCGCACGGGAGGACCCGTTTCGGGCCGAAACGAGCGCGCCCCACTCCGGGACTCCGAGCCAATCGACCGGCCTCACGACCCTCCCACCACCGCGAGGATCTGCGAGCCGTACTTGTCCGCGAGCTTCGGTCCGATGCCCCCGACCGCGGCCAGGTCGGCCATCGAGCGGGGCCTCGCCGCGGCGATGGCCTGCAGCGTCCGGTCGGTGAGGATGCGGAACGCGGGGATGCGCCGCGCCTTCGCCACCCCCAGGCGCCAGTCCCGCAGCCGCTTCTCCAGCACCGGGTCCGCCGAGGGGCTCGGGACCCGTGAGGGCGACCGCTCCTGCCTCGTCTTCCCCTTGCGGCCCTTGCGCTTGCGCTCCTTGGCCAACGGCTCGGGCTGGTCATCGAAGACGAACGCCTCGCTCGCGAGGTTGGGGCGGGCCATGGGGGTCAGCCGCGCGCGCCGGAAGCGGATGGTCTTGCCGTCCTTCTCGAAGGCGTCCTCGACCAGCGTGAGGACCTTGGCGCGGGCCATGGCGTCGAGCAGGCGGTCCATGACCTTGCGGTCGGTGTCCCCCGCGGGGAAGAGCGCCTTAAAGAGCGTCCCGGTGGACTGCCCGTCGAAGCGGCTCAGCTCCTCCACGATGCGCGCCGCCCAGCCCCGCTCCTGGGAGGTGGGCGGGCGGAAGCTGCGCCCCACGCAGCCGTCGGGGGCACAGGCGTCGCAGTGGCCGCACGGCCGCGCGTCGCGGGTGTCGCCGAAGTGCCGGAGCAGCCGCGTCATCCGGCATCCCGACGACTGCACGTAGGCCTGCATCTCCTCGAGCTGGGCCAGCCGGTACTGCTTGATGGCGAGGTAGCTCTTGCGCCAGCCGTCGTGGCCGGGACGCACCACGTCGTCGTCGCCGATGACCACGCCGCCGTGCACCCACAGCTTGTCGAGCGCGGGCTCGGCCGCCTCCGGGGGCAGGCGGCAGCCCGCGAGCAGGGCCGTGCGGTCGACCCCGCCGGGAGGCACCTGGTCCCGCAGCCCGGCGAGGACCTCGGGCGCGGGGTAGTCGCGCTCGAGGAAGCTCTCGTGGACCATGCGATCGCCCCAGCCGTGGAACAGCACCGCGCGCGAGGGCTTCCCGTCGCGCCCGGCCCGGCCGATCTCCTGGTAATAGCCCTCCACCGTCCCCGGCATCGCCAGGTGCACCACCGTGCGCACGTCCGCCTTGTCGATGCCCATGCCAAAGGCGATGGTCGCCACCACCACCTCCAGCCTGCCCGCCTGGAACTGCTCCTGGGTCGCCGCCCGCGCCCGGCCGTCGAGGCCGGCGTGGTAGGGGGCCGCGCGGTGGTGGCGCGCCAGCTCCTCGGCGACCTGCTCGGCCAGCTTGCGCGAGGGCACGTAGACGATGGCCGGCCGGCGGTCCGACGGCGCGAGCAGCGCGACGACCTCGTCGAGCCGCTCGCCGCGGGTGCGCTCGACCACCTCGATGGCGAGGTTGTCGCGGCGGAACCCGCGGATGAAGCGCCGCGCCTGGGGGATGCCCAGCTGGGCGACGATGTCGTCCTGGACGCGCACGGTGGCGGTCGCCGTGAGGGCCAGCACCGGCGCGGGACGCAGCATCGGGAGCCGGCCGCCCAAGAGCCGGTAGTCGGGGCGGAAGTCGTGGCCCCAGTGCGAGATGCAGTGCGCCTCGTCCACGGCGACCAGCGTCGGGGGCCGCTTGGCGAGCATCTCGGGGAAGCCCGGGACCGAGAGGCGCTCGGGGGCGATGGCGAGGAAGTCGAGCCGGCCGTCGAGGTAGGCACGGCAGGCGGCGCGCAGGTCCTCGCGGCTGCGGTTGGAGTGGATGCGCTCGGCCGCGAAGCCCAGGGCCTGCAGCTTCGCCGTCTGGTCCTCCATGAGCGCGATGAGCGGGCTGATGACCAGCGTGGTGCCGCCCCGGGCGACGCCGGGGAGCTGGTAGCAGAGCGACTTGCCGCTCCCGGTGGGCATGACCAGCAACGCGTCCGCCCCGTCGGCGACCGCCTGGCAGACCTCCTCCTGGAAGGGACGGAAGCCGGGGTGGCCGAACCGCGACTTCAGGACCTGCTCCAGGCTGCCCGTCACTGCTACGCGCTCGGAAAGAGCGCGCGCGGTGGACTGGGTGGACTGGGTGGACTGGGTGGACTGGGTGGGCT
>CAZAIE010001000.1:0-3230 GCA_964485035.1 uncultured Myxococcaceae bacterium
TCGTGGTTGGTGTGACGCGGGGAAGGCTAGCAGGCACCCCTGACATCGCTTCGGCGCAGGGTTGGGTTGTTGGGTTGAAGAGTGATGGCAGTCGGAGGCAGGCGAGCCTTTTCGGTACTCTGCTCTCGTCGAGGTGCACGGCCTGCGGAGTGCCAGGCTCTACCCGCAGTCCGCCTGGGCCAACTCGCAAACGCCACCTCGGCAACTCCCCGGACAGGCAAGATCGCTCGTCGGATACAGCAGGCAGTCCTCGCCCTCCCTGTGTCCGACGCATGCGCACTCGGACGGTGGGCGGAGCGAGCAGAACCGGCACAGCTCTAGCTCGCTTGCCCAGCAGGTCCGCTGGTGCGGGCACTGGAAATCTCCGGAGGCGCAGGGGCTCTGGCAGGCTGGCATCACCTCCACCAGCGGCACGTACCTCGGGCTCATGGGGTACTGGTCGAGCAGGGTGAGCCGGACCCGAAAGCGCGCTCCGGACAGCATCAGGGCCGAGCAGAAGTGGTCGAGGCATTCGACGCCCACCAGGCCGGGCGCGAGGACGAAGCCCAGCGAGGTGCACGGCCCTGAGCGGCAGACGGCCGGGAGGGGGATGTCCGCAGCGGAGAGTGCCAGGGTTTCCTTCACCGAGACATCGTCAGACGCCGGCCGACAGATCGACGTGTTCCGTCCCACCACCGTCCAAGACTGGTCCGAGAGCAGGCCGATCAGGTCGCGCACGCTCCCCGCCGCGCCCCGCTCCCGGCACTCGATGGAGGGGCAGCCCTCGCCACTCCCCGTCACCGGTTCGATCCAGCCCCCGTCTCCCCAGTGCCGTTGTCGCGCCCACGGCTCGGGTTCGCCGACTGGCGAGAAGCAGCCCAGCGACAGCGCCACGCCCACGAGCAACACCCCGCGAACCATCGGCACCTCCCCAGGTCAAGTCGCGCTCGTGAATGCAAGCGCAGTGCCCGCCAACGAAATGAACTCAGACCTTGGTGCCAGGCTCTGGAACAACCCGAGACCTGTGTCCTCCCTATCGTGGCCCTCCGTGGTGCCAGGCCTTCGGAATCCCCCGTACTCCCATGCGAATCCGACGGCCTTCTCGGTCCTGGCGAAGTGCCAGGTCTTCCATGACTCCATGACTCCGCTTCAGCCCGTCCGTCCTCCATGCGTTCGGATGTTGGCGGTAGGCCCGTGGCGGGCCAACGGATTGGAGGTCCAATGACCAGCCCAGGCGTTCGGGGCCGCCTTGCCCCGTTCGGAAGCCGCGTGCTAGGACCGCCGGCCTGGGGACCCCATGAACACCGTGCCGACCGACCTCTACGCCTCGCGCCAGGTCCTCCGCTTCGTGGAGAACGGGCGAGGCTACCTGGGCAGCCAGCGCGAAGGTGGGCGCACCGTCCCCGAGGTCCCGGAGATCGGTGCGGTCTTCGCCGCCCTCTGGGACCGCGCCGACCGGCGTCCCACCGAGGAGCGGCTCCAGCGCCCAGGGGTCCCGCAGGACCCCGAGGCTCGCCACGGCATCCTCCGCCGGCTGCTCGAGGCCCAGCTGCTCGTGCCGTCCTGGGTCGACGAGCGCACCGAGTGGCTCGCCCGGCAGGAGCGGGACCTCGAGCCGCTCCCGCGCATCGACCAGGTGGAGCTGACCAACGCCTGCCCCTTCACCTGCCGGTTCTGCCCGCGCGGCCTGGGTCAGATGCAGCGGCGCGTGGGGCACCTCGACCTGGGCCTCTTGCGCGACCTGGTGGCCCAGGTGCGCCACCTGCCCCAGCTCAAGCCCTTCGGCCTGCACCACTTCGGCGATCCGCTGCTCCACCCCGACCCCGTCGGCGCGGTCCGGGTGGTGCGGGAGGCTGGGCTCGAGCCCGAGCTCAGCTTCAACCCCATCCTCCTCACCCCCAGGGTCGCCTCCGGGCTCCTCGACGCAGGAGTGGGGGTGATCATCGTCTCCCTCGACGGACTGGACACGCCCACCCTCCACGCCATGCGCGGGGAGGCCGCTGGCGACTTCGCCCGGGTCGCACAGAACGTCGAGATGCTCATCGACCTGGTGTCCGCCCGGCAGCAGCGCCCCACGGTGATGGTCTCCATGGTCGCCACCACGCTGAACCGCCACCAGTGGCCCCTCCTCTTCGAGCGCTACTCGCGCCCGGGGAAGGAGTGGCTGGTCCCGGTGGTGCGGCTGCTCGAGGACTTCGGCGATCCCGGCATCGCGCCCCTGGGCGTGCGCCGCTTGCGCCAGCTCTGCGGGGTTCCGTACCGCACCGTCTCCATCCTCTGGGACGGCACGGTGGTGCCGTGCTGCCACGACCACGACGGGGCGACGGTGCTGGGCAACGCCCGCGAGCAGTCGCTCGCCGACCTCTGGCGCTCGGAGCGGGTGGCCGGCTTCCGCGCCCGCTGGCGGGAGCTGCGGTTCGCGCCTGAGGAGCCGTGTGCGCGCTGCCACTGGCGGCCCGACCTCTATCTGCAGGAAGACGCGGTGGCCGAGACGGACGCCTGGACCCCGGCGCTGTGGCCGGCCGAGCCGTTCCCGCCGCGGTGACGCAGGACTGGAGGGTGGCATGAAACTGACGACCTTCGCCCCGAACCTGAAGCGCGACCCGACGCTGCCCAGCGGGCTGTGGGACCCCCTGTGGCAGAAGCCCGAGGTGGCCACCCGGATCGCGCTGGAGACCTACCTGCACCTGCGCTGCACCCTCCCGGACTTCGGGCCCGACGCGCTGGTCTGCGCCACGGAACTCCCCACCTTCCCGCCGCGCAACACCGAGGAGCGGACCTTCGCCCTGGGCGAGGTGAAGACCTTCGAGGACTCGCCCACCTGCTTCCGCGGCGGGTCCTACGGCGAGATCTACCGGCGCTACACCTACGGTCAGACCAAGCCCGCGGTGAACTTCCACGCCCAGGCGGTGGTCTTCGGCGTGGACTCCGAGGGGCGCTACTTCCTCAAGGGCTCCCTGGGCCGCGTCGACGGCGGCTGGGGGAACCGCGCCTCGCTCTGCCTGCGCTTCGTCGCCGCGGGGGCTCCGGTGGGCGGGGTGCTCTTCGAGGCCGAACTCGACCCTCCCCAGGACGTGCCCTTCTCGCTCACCGGCTAGTCCGACTTGCTGAAGAAGGAGAGCCTGGCGGCCTCGAGCTTCGGGAAGGCGGCGGCGAGGGCGGGCGAGCAGCCGGTGAGCGAGAAGGGCACGTCCTGGGGCTGTCTCTTATACACATCTCCGAGCCCACGAGACAAGAGGCAATCTCGTATG
>CAZAIE010001001.1:0-3228 GCA_964485035.1 uncultured Myxococcaceae bacterium
GCTGAGCATCAGCACCTCCTCGTTGCCCTCGTCCGAGACGTCCACCACGTGGAAGAGGAGCCACTCGTCGCCGGCCAGCGGCAGCGCCCACTGGAGCTGGCCGTGAATGCCGTCGCTCGGTCCGTAGCCGCACAGAGAGTGGTCGCAGGCGAGCGGCGGCAGGTCGAGCTCGGTGACCCCGCCTGCGCCCACGCCTCGCAGACGGACGGCCCCACCCATCTCCAGCGGCAGGTAGCCGCCGAAGCGGGGATGGACGCCGTCGGACGAGACCAGCGTCCCCGCGCCGAGCCAGAGGGGCGGGGTCGCCTGCGCAGGTTCGCCCTGGATGGTCGCCGCCCAGAGGCCGCCCAGCGCCTCCTGGAGCTCGAAGACCGCTCCTTGCATGACCAGGTTCCGTGGGGCGCGGCCTTCGGTGAGCGGGAGCGGCCAGGAGAGGCGGGGGACGCAGCGGGCGGTGAGGGCGTCGGTGCCTGGCACCATCTCCAGCTGGCAGTACTCGTGCTTGCTGCCCAGCGTCCGGCGGGTGAAGGCGCGGAAGCGCTGGCCGTCGGCGCTGCGCCAGTCGCCGCCCGCGACGTAGGGCAGCTCGGCGGTCGGGCTGAAGGTGAGGCTGCCCGTCGCCTTGAGGTTGGCCAGGTCGTACCGGTTCCAGCCCATGCTCGTGTACGGGGTCTGCACGTAGGACCAGGCCTGGGTCGCGGTGGTGCCGGTGACGACGGGGGTGCCCGCGCCCATGCGCAGCGAGCCGCCGGTGTCGGGTTCGGGGCGGGCCCACCAGACCGACTTGCCCAGGTCGCCGTCGGTGCTGCGGAGCTGGAGGACCCAGGCCTTGCCGTCCGCGAGGTGCACCGCCTGGTCGATGGTCCCCTCGGGGGTCGCGAGCTCGCGGTTGGTCCAGGTCTTGCCCAGGTCGTCGCTCAAGAGCAGCAGGCGCCTGCTCGTGCTGCGCCCCAGGCGGATGCCCAGGATCACCGCGAGCCGGTCGCCGTCGCGGGTGGCGTCGGCGACGTAGAGGTGCTCCTCGATGCACTGGTCCTGGAAGACGAGACAGGTGGCGGCCATCTCGGCGTCGGTGGCGCTGCCCCGGTACAGCTCGCGCGAGCCGGACCTGAAGTCGAGGGAGTTGCTGCTTCCGGGGCAGGCCGTGGCGACGGTGAGGCAGAGCACCACGGGAAGGAGACCAGGACGCACGCGCATGGGGGACATCATAGGAGGTCCGGCGGGGCTGGGAGCAGCGGCGTCAGGGCGCCCCGCCGCCGAGGTATTGGCTGAGAGCGCCTGCTCCGCCGAAGCACTCCACGCTCCAGTGGGAGAAATCCGACGAGCTTGCTGGTGCCCTGAGCCGAACCTGGCCGGTGGGCGGTAGCCGGACGAATCGCCTGGTGGCGCTCGCGACAGTGTCGGCCACGAGGGGATTGGTGTGGCGGAGGCCGAACGGGCGGGGAGGGGCCGTGATGTAGCTCGAGGGCGCCCGGGAGAGCAGTCGAGCGATGTCGTCGGCGCCCGGGAGCGCCACGCTGCCCCTGAGGAATGGGGTCACGAGCGCATGTCGTCGTTCCTCCAGCAGATCCCTCCAGAGGCCAGGGTGGTCGGCGTTGCCCGACCCATGGTGGGGGACCTTCAAGACCGCAGCTCTGCCGGCCGGCAGGTTGGTCGAGGCCAGCACTGCCGTCCAGCCGTTCGCGGTGTTTCTCTCCTCGAGGTCCGCGCCGAGGAGAAGGATGCGTCGCCCCACTCGAAGCCAGAGGGCAACTGCGACGTGGTTCGGTCTCTCCGACGGCAGTCGATCGACAGGTTGGCCTGCGCTGGGCATGAGCCGCGCCCAGTGTGCGAACGCGTCCAGGACGGCCCCATCGGTCGGGGAGAGGCAATGAACCTCCATTCCAGGCGTGCGCGCCTTCTCCGGCTGACGCAGCAGCACCTTCCCACTGGAGGCAAAGAGAACGTGCTTTCCGAGGTCGCGTCTCTTCCCCCGACGTTCGAGGGCCTTCAGCACCCCGGCGAACTCGGAGATGCCTGAACTCGAGGATCTGGACCTGGCGCCGTACCCCTTCGCGAGTTGGAGAAATCCCTCGGAGTGCAACGCTTCGGAGAGGCCGAACTTCGCGCTCGAGCAGGCGGTGACCAACTCGGCCAGTCCGCGGACGTGGTCGTCGTGCCAGTGGGAGGCCACCACCAGCACCACCCGGCGCTCAGAGTCCACCCCCAGATCGTGGAGATACTGGAGCGGAGCACTTCGCGACGTGGCGGTATCGACGCACGAGTCCACTACCATCCAGCGGCCGCCGCCGAGGTGGATGACCGCGCTCTCTCCGTAGCCCGGACCGAAGAGCGACAACTCCACCTCGTCGCTCTTGGGAGGCTTTCTAGCGGCGGTGCCAGCCAAGGGACTTGCTCGCCCGCTCGGCCTCCAGCCTCGCTCTCGAGATGTCCCGGGACGAGAAGGCGGGGAGGCGCCTGAACCGGATGGAGGAGACCCGCTCTCGCTGGCCGCGTTCGTCCCTGAATCCGATGTTCCAGTAGAAGACCGCGCCTTCGCGAAGGAGCTCGCGGCCCTCCGGGGAGAGTTCCTCGAGGTAGATCTCGGCTTCTGCTTCCGGTTCCTTGCCCGACAGGTCGACCAGTCGGGCGATGAAGACCTCGTCACGCACCTCGAGGACCGCGCCCTCCCAGCGCTGCAAGGGTGTGAAGGAAGCACTTGGAGCCCGATGCCTGAGGTCTTTGAGCGTCGAGACGTCTCCCACTCCTGCCTCGTTGGCGAGATCCCTGACTTCTGGAGGCGGGGTGGTCGGCGAGGACTCGGGCTCGGCTCTCAGGGCTCGCTTCCTTCGATCACGCAGACCGAGTCGTCGGAGAGCCGGGCCTCCATGGTCGGTCGTCGGAGACGTGTCGATGGGCCCCGGTTCGTCGATCAGTTCACGCGCACGCCAGGCAAGGCCGTTCAAGCTCGCGCCCATGAGGCCTCCAACAGTTTCACTGCGAGATCGAGGGCCCTCAGGTTGGAATTGGAGAACTCCGCCTCGAGCAGGTCGATGGCCGTTTCTGCGCCCGTGGCGGCAAACTCGAAGTGGTCGTTGATGTTGACGAGCACCTGGTTCCGGTCCGCGATCGGCTTGACGGTGACGTTGACCGCTCCCTTGTGTGCATCTGGACGCTTGGTTCGGACCACCAGACTGCGCAGCGCGGCTCCGCCGCAACCGAAGTGCTCGTGCCGACCATCCAGCGGCG
>CAZAIE010001002.1:0-3221 GCA_964485035.1 uncultured Myxococcaceae bacterium
GGGTTGGCCCGTCGACTGCGCGGCATTCTCGATTGTTCCGGGCAGGCCAGCAAGCTAGCATTCCTGCATTCACGCCCTCTGAGGGGGCGGGTGTGCGCGAGTCGCGGCCATCGCCGCAGCGCCTTTTCCAGGTCGGACCGGAAGTGCCAGCGCGGGCTCGCCCTGCGCCGAACCACGGGAGTGCAACATGGGCAGCCTGAACTGGAACGGTGTGCGCCTCCACTGGACCGAGCGCGGTGAGGGGCCCACGGTGCTCTTCCTCCACGCCTTCCCCCTCTCGGCGTCGATGTGGAACAAGCAGACCAACGCCCTGAAGGACGGCTACCGCACCCTGGCCATCGACCTGCCCGGCTTCGGGAAGTCGGACCGACTTGCGACCTCGGCGTCGATGGAGTCCTTCGCCCAGGCCTGCCTCGCCGTGCTGGACCACCTGGCGGTTCCCAAGGCGGCGGTGGTGGGGCTCTCGATGGGCGGGTACGTGGCCTTCGAACTGCTGGCCCAGGCCCGCGCCCGGGTCTCGGCGCTGGTGCTCTGCGACACGCGGGCGACCCCAGATTCCCCGGAGAGCCGCAAGGCCCGGGAGGCCACCGCGCGCGCGGTCGAGGACGACGGGCAGCAGGTACTCGCGGAGCGGATGATCCCCAACCTGCTCTCCCTCGCCGCGACCCCGGCCCTCAAGCGCGAGGCCGAGAAGCTGATCACCGAGAACCCGCCCGAGGGCTCGGCGGCGGCGCTGCGGGCGCTCGCGGGCCGCAAGGACTTCACCGCCGCGCTCCGGGACATCTCCTGCCCCACCCTCGTGCTCGCCGGCGACCACGACACCATCACCCCTCCCGCCGACGCCCAAGCGCTCGCGCAGGCCATCCCCGGGGCGAGGTACGAGGCCATCCCCGCGGCAGGGCACCTCTCGAACCTCGAGAACCCCAAGGCCTTCGACGCGGCGCTGCGCGCCTTCCTCGACGCGAACCGCGCCGCTCTCGCCTGACCTACCCCCGCCGGCGCAGCAGCCGCAGCGCGACCACCACCGCGACTCCCACGAGCCCGAACAGGACCGGACGCCAGGGCACCGGCCTCGGCACGAGGGGATTGGCAGGGGAGAAGGACGCGAACGCCGCGGTCACCAGCGCCTCCTGTTCCTCCAGCCGGGACTCGCGAGAGGAAGCCACGAGCACGTAGTGCGCCTCGCCCGCAGGAACGAAGGCGTAGCGAACCGCCCGGCCCTCGTCCCCCACCCGCGTGTGAGCCAGGGCCTCCAGGCGGGGCGCCGGACCCTCCACCCGCACCGGTCGCTCCACGCGAACTTCCAGGCCCAGCTCCGCCCGGAAGTGCCCGGCGATGGCCGAAGCGAGGTTTCCCCGAGTGCGTGCGTCCAGTTCCAGCGGGGCCTCCACGCGGCCCACGGCAAGAGTCAGAACCCCACCCTCTCCGGGCTCGGCGAACAGCGCGAGGAGAGTCCGAGGGGCCTCGGCGCCGACCAGGGGCAAGAGCGCCACTGAGCCACGGACCAGCGAGTCGTCGAGCCGGGTCAGACCGTCGGGGACCTCCAGACGCGCTCCGCCCAGGTCCACCGGGACCGAAGCCAGGGCCAAGAGGAGCGTAAGGACCGGCGACATGGCGGCATTTTGACGGGTGCGGCGGGCGGCGGCTACTTTGTCGCTCGGCCAGGAGGCTGGATGACGCAGCGGGAACAGAGGCAGGCGGAGGCCGAACGGGCGGTGCGTCGGGGCGAGCTCAGGGAGGCCTTGGGGCTCTACCGGGCGCTGCTCGACGAGACCCCGGACGAAGGCCTGCGCGCCCGCATTGCGACCATCGAGTCCCTCCTGCAGCCCGACGAGCTCGCCGGCCGGGCCAGCGCTCCAGTCCAGCCAGCGCCGACTCTCGGGCGACCCGCCACCCTCGAGCAGGCGGCGGAGCAGCTCTTCGAGCAGGGGGACATTCCCGGAGCCCTTTCGCTCTACCAGCGCATCCTCGCGGGCCGGCCCGACCACGAGCTCGCCCGAGAGCGGCTCGCCGAGTTGCAGGTCCTCGCGCCCAACGTACCTGTCCAGGTCCCGCCGCGACCTTTGCCCACCCAGCCCGAGCCTCGCGATCCCCCTGCCCTGCTCGAGGCCCTGCTCGCCCGCATCGCCGAGCGCCGCAAGGGGTGAAGTACCCTGACGTGGCGATCATAGGCGCGTTGACCATCCCTTCGACCTCTCCCTACAATGCGGCTTTTCTTGCGCGTGGGGATGGCCTGACACCTTCGCCAGAGTGGCCGGCAGGAACGGGAGCGCAGCGGAGAAATGGTGGGACGGCAAATCGGTCGCTACACGGTGCTCGAGCAGATCGGCTCGGGCGGGATGAGCGTGGTCTACCTCGCCCGCGACCCGAAGCTCGACCGCGACGTCGCGCTCAAGCAGCTGCACCCGCACCTCGCCGCCAAGGAGGACTCGCGCCGTCGCTTCAGCCGCGAGGCCCGGGCGGTGGCGAAGCTCCACCACCCCAACATCCTGGAGATCTTCGACTTCTCCGACGACGAGGCCCAGGACGCCTTCATCGTCACCGAGTACATCCAGGGCGCGACGCTGCGGCACTACGCCGAGAAGCACCGCTTCCACCCACCCGAGATCGCCGCGATGGCCGTGCACGAGCTGGCGAGCGCCCTCGAGCACGCCCACGCGAACGGCGTCATCCACCGCGACCTGAAGCCCGAGAACGTGATGATCCGCAAGGACGGGGTCATCAAGCTCATGGACTTCGGCATCGCCAAGGTCCTGGACCGCGACGAGCGGATGACCGTGACCGGCGCGCTGGTGGGCTCGCCCGCGCACATGGCCCCGGAGATCATCGAAGGCCAGGAGGCGGGCAAGGAAGCGGACATCTTCTCGCTCGGCACCATCCTGTACTGGCTGTGCTGCCGGCGCCTGCCCTTCCTGGGGAACAACACCACCCAGACCTTGAAGCTGGTGCTCGACGGGGACTACCCGGACCCCCGGCTGGAGAACCCAGCGGTCTCGGACGACATTGCCGCGGTCATCGCCCGGTGCCTCGCCCGCGAGCCTGCGGCCCGGTACGCCAGCGCGACCGAGCTCAAGGAGGCGCTTGGCAAGGTCCTGCTCGCCTGCCGCGTGGAGCACGTGGCGGACGAGATGGCCGGGTACTTCGCCGACCCCGAGGGCTTCGCCGCCCGCTTCCAGGCCAGGCTGGTGGCCCAGTTGCTCGAGGAGGCCCACGGCTACACC
>CAZAIE010001003.1:0-3208 GCA_964485035.1 uncultured Myxococcaceae bacterium
CCCCTGGCCCGAGGCCGATCCCGCGCAGCCCGACCACGGCGACCCGGTCGTGCTCGTCCGCGGCTTCATCCTCGCCATGCACGCCTGGGAGCGAGACGCTGCGGCCCGGCTGGGTCCTCCAGATGCACTCCGGGAAGCATGCGCTGCGGGCGCCGCAATCGCCTCGGCCTTCCTCTCCCCTCGCCGCCTGCCCTTCACCATCGGCTCGGTGGGCACGCCGCCCAGGTTCTCGCCAGACGACGCCCTGCTCGAGGTGCGTCGTCCCACCGTCAGCCGCGCGGAGCTGCTGGTGCGCCAGCCAGTCGGACGACCGGTGCGCGCCGAGCTGCTCTTCACGGTGGTCTCGCGAGCGGGTCGGTGGCGCCTCGACGGGGTGAAGGAGCGGGCGCTGGTGTTCCAGACAGGGTTTCAAAAGCTCCTGTAGAGCCAGGCCAGCCCGGTCACTTCGCGGTCTTGCCCAGCTCCTCCGGCAGGTCCGCGAGGGCCTGGCGCAGCGCGTCCACCGAGAGCCGGGGCGAGAGCTGCTCCTTCGGGTGCTTCTTCACCTCGTCGCGGGCCATGAGCACTCGCAGGCGCATGGCCTTGCGCTCCTCGTGGGTCAGGGGGCTCGTGGGGCCCAGCGCGAGGGCCGCGTGGCGGCCGAGCTTCTCGAGCTGCTCGGCGTCCAGGCCGCGCTGGCCGGTGACCGCGGCGTCCAGGAGCGCGGCGGCGAGGAAGCGGTCCACCTTCAGGGTCTCGAGGACCGAGAGGACCGCGGGAAGCTCCCCGTGGTGCGCGACCGCGAGCAGGTCAGCTTCCGGCTCGCCGTGGTGCACCGTCATCCCCGCGAGCGAGCGCGACTTGCACCCCTGCCCCGCCTCGTCGCACGCCCAGACCGCGGTCTCGAGCACGCCCGTGGCCCAGCGCTCGAGCGTGAGCATCTTGGGCCAGTCGGGCGTGCCGTGGACCGCCTCGACCTTCTTGTGGGGGCAGAAGAAGAGCCGGCCGGGGGCCAGCGGGAGCACCGCCGCGTAGCTCGCGCCGCCGTCCCAGGAGATGGCGCGACGGACCCCGGGCAGCGGCTCGGCGACCAGCAGGAACCGCGAGCCCCAGAGCGCGTCGCGCTGCGAGAGGGGCACGTGCTGGTCCACCAGGACGTGCTCGCCCTCGGGGAGGACCAGCACCAGCTTCACGTGCGCGCGGCCTGGGGCACCGTTGGGGACGTGGCGCAGCTCGAGGACCTCGGCCCGGTCAGGCGTGGGGTGGGCCGTCGAGAGCTTCACCGACCGGGCGTCCGGCCAGGCCGGGAGCGCCACGGCAGCGTCTGCCCCGGCCTCCTCGACGGCGGCCGGGGTGGGCTTCGTGCAGGCCAGGGCGAGACAGCAGAGCAACACGCAGAGCGAGCGGGGCATACGCGAGTGTTTGCCAGGGCGCAGGGCGCGGTTCAAGTCGGCGATGCGCAGTCCCGTTGAACGTCGACGACGGGCGAGTAAGGTGCGGGCGCAGAATCCACCGCGTCCACGGTCCACCCAGCCCACGTCCACCAGCCCCACGAGACTCCACCTTGAGGCTCCCCATCCCGCTCTCGAAGCGCCCCTTCGACCTCGTGTTCCTGGGGTTCTTCGCGTTCAACTTCCTGTTCGTCAGCTACGTCATCTCCATCGAGCAGATCCTGATTGCCGACCCCTTCAACTTCCAGTACCCGCTCTGGCCTCCCCGGCCCGCCATCGACCTCATCCACTGGTGGGAGAAGACGTATGACCCGCTGCTGCTCGCGCGCCCGCCCTGGTACAAGGCCACCATCTGGATCGACGACCTGGTCTTCGGCCCGTTCTACGCCGCCGCGCTCTACGCCTTCTGGAAGGGCAAGGACTGGATCCGCATCCCGTGCTTCATCTGGGCCGGGCTGATGATGGCCAACGTGACCATCATCCTGTCCGAGGAGGCCTTTGGCCCGCACGCCGCGCCGAAGTTCTTCGTGGTCGCGGCGGCCAACGCCTCGTGGTTCATCTTCCCGGTGCTGGCGATCTACCGCATGGTCCGCGGGGGCGAGCACCCCTTCACGCGTCCGGCGGTGGCTGCCGAGTCGTTCCCCCAGCCGGGCGCAGAGGCCTGAACTACTACCGCTCGAAAGCTTCTCGGGGCGGGAGGATTTGTAGTGCACCGCAGCAACCGGCCGGCGGGTCGTGAGGCCTGCTCTCGACCCTCAACTGTCGACTGTCGACCGCGGCTCCGCCGCTGGATGGTCGGCACGAGCACTTCGGTTGCGGCGGAGCCGCGCTGCGAGATCAGGGCCTTTGGCCCGTGAGCCCCCCGCCACGCCACCAGGCACCTTCAGCGCTTGGGCGGAGGCGCGAGCGCCTCGAACTCCGGCATCCCCTTGAGCGAGTCGAACATGGGGTCCGCGGCCAGCCACGCCCTCGCCTTCGGTGCGTCGGCGGCGAGCGCCTTTTCCAGCAGCTCCAGCGCCTGCGGCGGCCGGCCCCACAGCGCGTAGAGCGCCGCGGCGTTGTAGTTCAGGAGCAGGTCCTCGGGGTTCAGCGCGCGCGCCTTCTCGTAGGCGCGCTCGGCCTCGGCGTAGAAGCCCTTCTGCGCGTAGCAGATGCCGAGGTCGAGCAGCCCCTCGAAGCTCTTCGGGTCCAGGCGAACCACTTCCTTGAGCTGGGCGATGGCGGAGCGGTAGTCGCCCTCGTCCATGTACAGGACCGCCAGCTCGTGGCGGGCGAAGGCGTCGGCGGAGTTCATGGAGATGGCCTGCTTGAACTCCTGGATGGCCTCCTCCGCCTTGCCCTGGTCCGCCAGCGCGAGCGCCAGGTTGACGTGGGCATCAGGGTAGTCAGGGTCCAGCTCGATGGCCTCGCGGTACTCGGCGACGGCCATCTCCAGGCCGTGCGTCGCTAGGAAGCACGCCAGGTTGTAGTGGCCGGTCGCGGCGTCGGGCTCGAGCTTCAGGGCCAGCAGGTACTCGGCCATCGCCTCCCGGAACTGCTTCTTCTCGGAGAGGACGGTGGCCAGGTTGTCGTGGGCGTGGGCGCTCTCGGGGTCGAGGGCGATGGCCTTCTGGAACTCGCGCATCGCCTCGTCGAGCCACCCGCGGTCGGCGAGTTCGATGCCCCGCGAGTTGTGGGAGTCCGACTGCGCGATGGGGTCCTTGGTGTCCGCCATGGGCTCGACTCGACCTCGCCAGCTCCCCGCCGAAGAACCCGGAACGATAGGCAGCGGGGGTGGA
>CAZAIE010001004.1:0-3202 GCA_964485035.1 uncultured Myxococcaceae bacterium
CTGCTGGAGCACGCACGTGCGGTGGGCGGGACCTGGCGGCGGTTCGAGGTGCGGCCCGCGTGGGAAGGCAGCGCGACCTGGAACAACTTCGTGGCGCACGGCTGGACCGAGGGCACCGAACAGCTCGTGGCGGCGGTGAACCTCTCGGGAGAGCGCAGCCAGGGGTACGTGGATCTCTCGCACGTCCACCTGTCGGACCGGCCGCTCGAGCTGACCGACGTGCTCACCGGCGAGCGCTACCAACGGGAGCCGAGGAAGCTGCGGCAGCAGGGGCTCTACGTCGAGCTCCCGCCGTGGGGCTCGCACCTGTTCCGGTTCATGGCGTAGCGGTCTACTTCGCCCCGATCGGAAGCACCGCGAACACGTCCTCGTTCGCCGGCAGCTTCAGGAACGTGCGCGCAGCGTCGGGCTTGAACCCGCCCACGAACGTCCCGCCCAGTCCCAGCGCCGTGGCCTGCAGGAACAGCCCCTGGGCCGCGAGCCCGGTCTCGACTGCGAGAAACTCCGCGTTGCGCTCGGGGATCTTCGGGCGCTGCCGCTCCGCAGACCCGGTGACCACGAAGACCACGGGAGCGTTCTCGATCCACCCCTGGCCGATGGCCGCCTGGACGAACTCCTTGCGCTGGTCTCCCTCGCTGACCCGCGCGAGGTCGTGCTTCTCCGGACGGTAGCGGTACAGCCCCGCGGGCAGGCCGGTGACGTTGCCTGCGAGCACGTACAGCTCCAGGGCGTAGGTGGCCCGCGCCGAGGGCGCGGTCCGGTGTCCCTTGTCGTCGGTCACTCCCTGCGCGGCCCAGCAGAGCTGCGCGACGTCGGCCAGAGGCAGCGCCTTGGCCGACGGGGTCCGCAGCGTCCGGCGGGTCTTCAGCGCCTTCTCGACCGAGACCTTGCCGTCGGTCTTGGCGGCGGGGAGCGCGACGGCGACCTCCGTGTTGGCAGCAGGAGCAGCGGGTGCAGCAGCGAGGACCAGGGCGAAGAGGAGTGCGTTCATGGCCGCGGATCAAGCCCGCTTCCGCAGTGGATGTCCACACGCGGGCGACGTAGGTTCCTGCGCCGATGGCTCCCCTCTCCTTCCTCGTCGCCGCCGCGGTCCTCGCCGCCGCCTTCCTCGCGCTGGGCGCCTGGACCGGCCGCCGTGTGCGCTCCGCCAAGGACTTCGCGCTCGCAGGACGGTCGGCGAGCGCCGCGAGCGTCACGGGCGTGCTGCTCGGTGCCCTGGTCGGCGGGGCCTCGACGGTCGGGACCGCCGAGATGGCGTACCGGCACGGCCTCTCCGCGTGCTGGTTCACCGTGGGTGGCGGGCTCGGCTGCCTGCTGCTCGGTCTCTGGCTCGCGCACCCACTTCGCGCTTCGGGAAAGGAGACCATCCCCGAGCTCCTCCGCGCGCAGTACGGGCGGCCCGTGGCGGCCCTCTCCGTGGTCTCCACCTCCCTCGGCTCGTTCCTCTCGGTGGTCGCCCAGGTCCTCTGCGGCCTCGCGCTGCTGCAGGTCGCCGCGCCGCTGGGCACGACCTGGAGCGTGCTGCTCCTGGCGGCGTCGGTCCTGGGATTCGCCTGGGTCGGCGGCCTGCGCAGCTTCGCTGCCCTCGGGACCGCCAAGATCGCGCTCCTCTACGTGCTGCTCCTGGCCTGCGCGGGCGCGGCGCTCGTCCGCGGTGCGACGCCCGGCTGGCTCTGGCAGCAGCTCCCCTCGAGCTTCTTCAACCCGGTGAGCCTGGGCGTGAAGGACCTCGGCGCAGCGACGTCGCTGGTGGTGGGTGTGCTCTGCACGCAGATCTACGTCCAGGCGCTCTTCTCCTCACGTGACGAGCACACGGCGAGAGTGGGCGCGCTCGCGTCCGCGGCGCTGATGCCACCGCTTGGCCTGGCCGGCATCTGGGTCGGCCTCCAGCTGCGCGCCTCGGGCGTGGAGATCGCTCCGGCGCAGGCCCTGCCCCACTTCCTGCGCACCACCTTCCCGGCGCCCGTCGCCGGCGCTCTCTGGGGCATCGTCCTGCTCACCACCGTCGGGACTGCGGCGGGTGTCGCGCTGGGCATCGCCCAGAACCTCGCCCGCGACGTCTGGGCCCGCCTTCGTCCGGGTGAGCAGTCGGCGTGGCCGGGGCGCGTCGCCTTCCTGCTCATCGTCGGGCTCGCGGCGACCCTCGCCTCGCTCGGCCGCGACACGCCGATCCTCCACTGGAGCTACCTGGCCATGGGACTCCGGGGCGCAGGCACGTTCTTCCCGCTCGTGGTCGCGCTCCTCGCCCCTGGACGATTGCCCGCGCCCTGGGCCCTGGCGGCGAGCGCGAGCGGCCTGGCGATCACGCTGGCCTGGCCTTCGGGGACACGGGTCGATCCGTTGCTCGCGGGCCTTTGGGTCTCCGGTCTCGCGACGGCCGTTGGCCTGCTGCGCGGTCGGGCGGTGCGCGCCGGGTGAGCGGACTCAGGGCGTCTTGCAGGTCTCCATCGAGGACTGCATCTCGCGGCAGAACTTCTTGCAGTTCTCCTCGCTGGGGTAGTCCGTGTACGCGTCCTGGTAGCCCTGCTGCTTGCACCAGGCGTTCTGCGCGTCCTTGGAGCCCAGCGCCGCCCAGTCGTCCTCGGTGCCGCCGAAGGAGATGCAGGCATCGTCGCGGTGCTGGACCGGGCTGAACACCAGGGTGAAGCACATGATCCAGACCGACGCGGGCTCGTCCTCGATGTCGTCGGTCTCGTCGCCGCGCGTGACGTCCTTCGGGAGCGCCGTCGCGATGGGCACGGGGTCGCGCTTGACGACCTTGCGCGGGCCAGAGGCCGGAAGAGGCACCTCGTCCACGCGCACGCGCGCGTTTCCGCCGCCCGAGATGACCACGCTGTTGGTGCCCACCGGCGCGCGGACCTGCCCCGCGGCATCCGTCTTCTCGACGCCCACGACACAGGACGACGACTTCACGTCGGTCGCGCACTCCTTGGTGTTCGTGATGGCGATGAGGCCCTTCTGGTAGGCCTTCTTCGCCGCGGCCTTGAGCAGCATGCCCCCGGCCGTGACCGGCTTGAGCGGGGCCGTGACCAGGGTGGTGGAGACGCTCACCGTCATCTCGGTGATCACCACGTGGCCCGCGGCGTCCATCTTCTTCTGCGCCGCCTTGTACGTGTCGATGTCCTGCCGCTCGAGGGCTGAGTCGCGCTCTTCTCGAGCGCAACTCTTGCGGAACAAGGCGTGGACGCTACGGTCAGCTCGG
>CAZAIE010001005.1:0-3199 GCA_964485035.1 uncultured Myxococcaceae bacterium
AAAGGGGGGCGTCCGGGGCGGCGTCAATTGTCCTGGGGACGACGCCCAGCGCACTCGGGCGGGCGATGCAGCGCGCGCCCCCTCGATCGCCGCGTGCACCCCTCGGAGCCCGGTGGTAGGTTGCGCCCCCGCGAGCGACCGATGGCCAAGACACCCACGAACCGACCCTCCCGACTCCCTGGCCCCAACGAGCACTGTTGGTGCGGCAGCGCCAAGAAGTACAAGCGCTGCCACATGACCGAGGACGCCGACAGCCCGGCCGCCGGTCGCGAGAGCCCCAAGGCCCGGCGCATGGTCCTGCCCGGCCGGGTCGGCCCTCGCCGCCCCGTGCCCGCGCACATCCCGCGGCCGGAGTACGCCGAGACCGGCAAGCCCAGTGAGAAGGCCATCGACGAGATCCTCACCGGCGAGCGGCTGGAGCGGATGCGCCGGGCATGCCGCGCCGCGGCCCAGGTGCTCAAGCGCGTCGGCGCCGAGGTGAAGCCTGGCGTGACCACCGACGCCATCGACGCCATCGCCCACGCGGAGTACATCCGGCTGGGTGGCTACCCGAGCACGCTGAACTACCACGGGTTCCCAAAGTCGCTCTGCACCTCGGTCAACGAGGTCATCTGCCACGGCATCCCCGACGACCGGCCGCTCGAGGACGGAGACATCGTCAACCTCGACGTCACCATCTTCCTCGACGGCATGCACGGCGACTGCAACGCCACCTTCTTCGTCGGCGACGTGGACCCCGAGTCCCGCAAGCTGGTGAAGGTGACGCACGAGTGCATGATGCTGGGCATCCAGGCGGTGAAGCCGGGGCGGCCGATCAGCGACATCGGCAAGGCCATCGAGGCGCACGCGCACCGGCACGGCTACGGGGTGGTGCGGGCGTACTGCGGCCACGGCATCGCCGAGAAGTTCCACACCTCCCTGCAGGTGCCGCACTACTACGAGGCGGCGTCGAGCCGGAAGATGCAGGTCGGCCAGACCTTCACCATCGAGCCGATGATCTCCATGGGGACCTGGGACCACCGCATCTGGAGCGACAACTGGACCGCGGTGACCGCCGACGGCGAGCGCAGCGCCCAGTTCGAGCACACCGTGCTGGTGACCGAGAAGAGCCCGGAGATCCTCACGGTTTTGCCGGGCGAGAAGCCCTAGGTCCCGACCCGATGTCCGGGGTGGCTGCTAGCCTCTCGGACCATGGAACTCGAACGCCACGCAGGGCCTGGGGAGCCCCCCGACGCAGAGGTCGGGGCTCGGTTCTTCGAGGCCATCCTGGAGCACCCCGAGAACGACTCGCTGCGGCAGGTCTACGCCGACTGGCTGATCGAGCACGGCGACCCGCGGGGGGAGTTCATCCTCCTGCAGTGCCGTGAGGCGGCGGGCCTTGCGACCCCGGCCGAGCGCACCCGGGCGAAGCGGCTGCTGCGGGAGCACCAGGCCGCCTGGCTGGGCGACGCGGCCCCCGGCCTCGCCCGCTGCGTGTTCGAGAAGGGCTTCCTCGCCTCCTGTGCGCTCGGACGTCCGGGCGTGTCGCTCCCGGCCCTCGGCGCGCTCGTGGGCCACCCCGTGCTCGCGACCGTGCGCGAGCTGCACAGCGAGTACGGCGAGGAGTGGATGACCCTCCCCGTCATCACCCACCCGGTCCTGCGTTCACTGCGGTCCATCGGGGTCCGCGTCGAAGAGCTCGGCGACCTCCTCACCCGGGGCGGCCCCTGGCCCTTCGAGCACGTGACGATCATCGACCAGAGCATCACGGAGGTCCTCGACGAGTTCCCGCGGCTCGACAGGACCCGCTCTCTGCCCAGGCTCCGGGCGCTCACGCTCCGCACGAAGTGGGCTTCGCAGGAGTGGCTCGGCAACTGGGTCGGGCAGCTGGCGGCCTTCCGGCGCGGTCTTTCCGAGGTGGGCCTCGACTTCCGGGGAACGCCCAGCATGCCGGTCCCGGACTTCGGCGCCTTCATGCTCGAGCTCTGGAACCGGCCACCCCCGGGACTCGAGACGGTCCGGGTGACGGTGGGCCGCGTCCAGGCCGCCCTTCACCAGGAGGCAGGTCAGCTACGGCTGGAAGTGAATGGACCCGCGGGCCCCGCCGCCGAGTTCCGGGCCAGGCTGTCCGCGTCCCTCACCCCAGCTGGGCCCCCCTCTGGCACGGTCCACTGACGGCACACCGCTTGCTGCACCCCCCTCGGACGTTTCCCAGGCGTTGAGGCGAGGTCAGGGTGTCCGAGACGTTCAAGGGCTTTGCATCGCGACCTGTCTCCTCACCGGCCCACGCGGTCGATGTCCTGCGATACCCACGTGTCGCCGAGTACCTCTCGCGGCTCCCACACGGCGTCGACTCGTATCCCGACTGCCAAGCCAAGGCGATCCTCTACCGGCACTGTCTCGACGCCCTCCCTCTCCAGGGGGTGCGCCCCGGAAGCCTGCCCGAGAGCCTGGTGGCCCTGGCCGAGCAGCCCGCGCCGCGGACTTTCTGGATCACCGACGTGCGCTCCATTGCCATCCGCCTGGCGATGCTGGACCACCACCACATCAACGACTTGATGGCGCAGGCGTGGATCCTGGAGCGGTCCACCTCGCTCTTCTCGGGGCCGATCATGCAGCTCCTGATGTGCGTGACCACGCCGGGGCTGCTGCTCCAGGGCGCGAAGATGAGGTGGAACCACACGCACCGCGGCTCGGAGCTGACGGTGCTGGAGAGCACCAGCGGCCACGCCACCGTGAAGCTGACCTTCCCTCCCCACCTGTATGACCTGCGCGGGTGCCAGGCGGTGGCCATCAGCTTCCAGGCGGCGCTGAAGCTGAGCACCGGAGGGTCCCCGCGGGTGGTCGTCGCGCAGCGCACGCCGACCGAGGCGCTGTTCAAGGCGACCTGGTTCTAGGCGGCTCCAGGAAGTCCAACCCTCGTCGTTCCGGGGTAGCCTGCTGCGCCATGGACATCCCGCGCATCTTCAACGTCTCCGAGAGCGACCACCGCATCCACAACCCGTTCACTCCCGAGAAGCTCGCCACCCTCGGCGCGGCGCTGCGCCTGGAGCCCGGGGCTCGGGTGCTCGACCTCGGCAGCGGCTCGGGAGAGCTGCTGTGCACCTGGGCGCGCGATCACGGCATCACCGGCACCGGCATCGACATGAGCCAGCTGTTCACCGAGCGCGCCAGGCTCCGGGCCGCAGAACTCGGCGTCGCCGACCGGGTCACGTTCGTC
>CAZAIE010001006.1:0-3197 GCA_964485035.1 uncultured Myxococcaceae bacterium
CGACCCTAAAGAAGGCGGGGTGGAAACTGGTCCGAAGGATCGGGTCCACCTCACCGGAACCGCGCAGCATCGTCTTCCTTGAACCGGTCGATGGCTCCGAAAGCTTCGAAGGGAAACTGTCGGTAACGTTTGGATTGAGTGGCCCAATTTCGCAGCCAATCATTGACGATCTTGTGGCCTCTCTGTTTCTAGATGACGAGGCAACCGATGAGCCCGTAGTGCGTCAGGTTGAGATTTACAATCCTCCTGATTCAAGCATCCCTTCGGACGGAGGCAAGGCGGACGCAGGAGTGGCCCCCTCTTCTAGAGAGAAGGCCAGGGTCACGCTTGTGCCCGGAGCGCATAGAGCGGGAATGTGGGTACGATTCGGTGTCAAGTCGTCCTTTGCAGGAGAAGTCCACGCCGGCGGTACCCAGGTGCGAGCGGACGGGTCCCGCTATGTTCGCGTGCAACTCAAGTAGCTGAGAGAGGTCTTCAGGTGCTTCAGGAGGCCTCGGGTCTTGGGCCCCGCAGAAATAAATGGGGTTCTGGGCGAAACGAGCTGCTTTCCTCGTGCTGAGCGCATGGGCGGAGACGTCGCCGCCTTTGCGGTCTTTCCCGCGTTGCCACGCGCCTCGCCGGCGCGCAGGCATCGGCGCGGGTGTCCCTCAGATCAGAAGAGCTTCTTCGAGTCCAACAGCAGCGTGACCGGCCCGTCGTTCACGAGCGCGACCTTCATGTCCGCGCGGAAGACCCCTTCGCCCACCTTCACGCCCTGGGCGCGGCACGCGGCGCAGAAGGCCTGGTAGAGCTCGTTGGCGCGCACCGGCTCCATGGCGTCGGTGAAGCTGGGGCGCTTGCCGCGGCGCACGTCGCCCAGCAGCGTGAACTGGCTGACGACCAGGAGCTCGCCCGCGACGTCCAGCACGCCCAGGTTCATCTTCCCCTGGTCGTCCTCGAAGACGCGCAGGCCCACCGTCTTCTCGGCGAGGAACCCCACGTCCGCCGCGGCGTCGTCGCGACCCACTCCCAGCAGCACCAACAGCCCCCGGCCGATGGAGGAGACCACCTGGCCGTCGACGCTGACGCTCGCCTGCGAGACCCTCTGGACGACTGCGCGCATGGAGCCTCCGGGGTCAGTCGAGGTCCTTCAGCGACTTCCCCACCACCTTGCCCTGCTCGTGCTCCACGGCGCAGACGTAGCGGTGGAGCATGAAGGACGAATAGGCGAGCAGCTCGCCGTGGGCGGAGCCCGGCGCCGCGGACTGCAGGATGCGCAGGCCCGCCTCCCGGGCCCGGTCGGTGGTCGCGGTCACGTCCTCGCCCACGGCCACCGTGTCGCAGAAGGTCCGGGCCTTCTTCTGGGCGGAGCGGACCGCCAGCGCCGCGCCCCCGACGAAGGCCCCGCCGCCCAGCACCAGCGCCGAGAGGACCGAGAGAAGGACGAGCCCGAGGATTGAGCCGAGGGAACGCTTGGGAGTGCTCATGGGCCGGGAGGATAGGCCCTGGAGCGCCCGGGGCAAAGCTGGAATCTGCCCGAAATACGGGCCGTTGGGAGGCGGCGATCGAACAGGAGTCTTTCCGCGCCCTCGTGCGTTCGAAGAAATCAGGACGCCCGGCGTCCGTACTTGCACGAGACGAGGAGGCCGCCCATGACCGCCACGACGCAGTCGCTGACCAGGCTCGGACTGGAGTGCGTGGGACTGAACCTCTTGGTCGCGGCGCTGGCCGCGGGCGGGGCGGAGTTCGGCGCCTGGGCCGCGGACGCCGACGGCTCGGGCATCGGGCTCGTGGTGGGGCTCGCCGCGGGCGTCGTGACGCACACCCTGGGCGCCACGCGCCTCGCCGACGCGCAGCTTCGATAGCCGATAGCCCCGCTACTTGTCCTTGGCGATGCCGCCGGTCCGGCCGTTCACCGCCTTCAGGTAGTCCGCCGGGGCGAGGATGATCTGCGTGCCGCGGACCCCGGCCGAGACGGAGACCACGTCGAACAGCTCGATCGTCTCGTCGACGAAGGTCGGGTAGTCCTTCTTGCACGCCAGGGCGGTCACGCCGCCGCGGATGTAGCCGGTGAGCGGCTGGACCTCCTTGAGCGAGACCACCTCCACCTTCTTGTCGCCCGAGAGCGCGGCGAGAGCTTTCAGGTCGAGCTCGGAGTTGCCGGGGACCACGCCCAGCAGGACTCCAGTCTTGTCGCCGCGCGCCACCAGGGTCTTGAACACCTGCTCGCAGGGCATCCCGACCTTGGCAGCGACCGTCTCGGCCGAGAGGTCCTCGGGGTCCACCTCGTACTCGCGCAGCTCGTAGCGCAGCCCCAACTTGTCCAGCAATCGCGCGGCGTTGGTCTTCATGGGCCGGGAAGATAGCCCAGCCGGGCGGTCCTGTTGCGCGGGAGAGACGTCCGGAAGTGTCGCGCATCCAACTCCCCGAAGTCGGTAGGGAGCCGGTCGCAGGCAGCGGGAGACGAAGTCGGCGAACCCAATCCGAAGCACCCGGCTCCAAACAGACAAGAAACGGGGGGCGGGCCAACCGGCCTCCAAGAACGAAAAGGGAGAACACAATGGGAACCGCGACCGTCGACATCACCGTCCAGAACTTCAAGGAAGTCGTCGAGAAGGACGGCATCGTGCTCATCGACTGGTGGGCGCCCTGGTGCGGCCCCTGCCGGGCCTTCGGACCCATCTACGATCGCGTCGCCACCGCCAACCCGGACATCACCTTCGGCAAGGTCAACACCCAGGACCAGCAGGCGCTCGCGGGTGAGTTCGACATCCAGTCCATCCCCACCCTGATGATCTTCCGCGACCGCGTGCTGCTCTTCGCGCAGCCGGGCATGCTCCCGCAGCCAGCCCTCGAGGACCTGCTCAAGCAGGTGCGCGCGCTGGACATGAACGCGGTGCGCGCGGAGATCGAGGCCGAGAAGGCGAAGAAGAAGGCCGCCAACTCCTGAGCGTCGGCATCCCTGAAGTCGGCCCGGCCCGGGTTCCGAAAGGATCCCGGGCCGTTTGTCGTCCGCGCCTGACCACGAGCCCTGCACCCCCTGTGGCACAATCCCCGCGTGTTCGCGCCCCTCCTGCTCTCGGTCCTCGCCGCCGCCGCTCCCCGCACCGACTCCTACGTGATGGTCCTGCGCGGCGCGCCGGTGGGCACGGTGAAGCTCTCCCGCGCGCCCAGCGCCGACGGCCTCGAGTTCACCTACGCGAGCGACACCTTCGTGC
>CAZAIE010001007.1:0-3197 GCA_964485035.1 uncultured Myxococcaceae bacterium
AGGTTGCGCAGGCGGTGGTCGTAGGCGCGACGGGCGGAGGGCAGGGCGTGGCTCCCGCGGCCTGGAGATGAGCCGTTCGGTTCTTTGGCATCGCGAATAGCTGGGCAGGGTGCGCGCGGTCGTCTGGAGAAGCGAGAGAAGCGAGGCCAGGCGGACCGCGCGCATCTTGGTTGGCCCCAGGTCGAAAACTGGCGCGGGCCCGCCTCCAGGCCCAGGCTTTCCGAAGCGCGTGGCGTCAGCAGCTGCCAGCTCGAGCACCGAGAAGCACCCCGTCTCGCGCTCGAGCGATGGCTCCACTCCTGGTGCGTCGTTGCCGCTGCTGTCAGGGCATCTTCCTGCTCTGCCGTCGCTGTGACCGCGGTCAGGCTTACTGCAGCGACCTCTGCCGCCGTCGCGCCCGCCGGGTGCAGCTCCTCCTCGCAGGCGCGCGACACCAGGCCAGCATGCTGGGCCGGCTCGATCACGCCGACCGGCAGCGGAGGTACCGGGTCAAGCACTGGCCGCCGAAGGTGACGCATCAGGGTTCCGGCGCCAGGTCCTCCCGGCTACCCCTGGGGCATGACCAAGCCCACTGCTCCAAGTCCAGCCGCCGCGTCGCCAGCGCTCTCTGTTGTTCGGTCTGTCGCCAGTCCGGGTTCCTCGCCTGAGGGCAGTCTTCCGGACGAGCACCTCTACACGTTCGGCGACCGCTGCTACCGCGTTCGCGGGCTCGAGGCCAACACCAGCCCCACGGCGCTGCGCGTGACCGTGTTGGTTCGCCGCGGCGAGCACGTCCACGCCGACACGTTGGACCTCTACCTGGCCCGACAGCGTGCTGGGTTCCTTCAGCAGGCGGCGAACGAGCTGGCCGTTCGCGAGAGCGTGCTCAAGCACGACCTGGGGCAGTTGCTCGCGAACCTCGAGGAGGTCCGGGATGCCCGCCTCCGTGCGCTGCTCGCTCCTCCTCCGGCGGTCGAACTCTCGGAGGCGGAGCGGATCGCGGCGACAGGGTTGCTCGAGGACCCCAGGCTGCTCGAGCGGATCCTCGCGGACTTCGAGGAGTGCGGGGTGGTGGGCGAGAAAACCAACAAGGTGGTCGGCTACCTCGCGGCGGTGTCGCGCAAGCTCGCCGAGCCGCTGGCCGTGGTGATCCAGAGCAGCTCCGCCGCAGGAAAGACGAGCCTGATGGACGGTGTCCTCGCCTTCGTGCCGCCGGAGGACCGCTACGCGTTCAGCGCGGTGACCGGGCGGGCGCTGTTCTACCTGGGCGCACGCGACCTGAAACACAAGGTGCTGGCGGTCGCCGAGGAGGAAGGGGCAGGGCGCGCGGGCTACGCCCTGAAGCTGCTCCAGTCGGAGGGTGCGCTGTCGATCGCCTCGACGGGTCACGCACACGGCCGCGCGGCGACGGAGGAGCGGCGCGTGGAGGGGCCGGTGGCGCTGTTCCTGACCACGACGGCGGTGAGCGTGGACGAGGAGTTGATGAACCGCTGCCTGGTGCTGACGGTGGACGAGGACCGGGAGCAGACCCGGGCAATCCACCGGGTCCAGAGAGAGGGCCAGACACTGGACGGTCTCCTCGCCCGGCGGCGGCGCGAGGAGGTTCGCGCGCTGCACCGGAATGCACAGCGGCTGCTGCGGCCGTTGGTGGTCGTGAACCCGTTCGCGCCCGAGTTGACGTTCCTCGACGACCGGACCCGGACACGGCGGGACCATGCGAAGTACCTGACGCTGATCAAGGCGGTGACGTTGCTGTTCCAGCGGCAGCGGGAGGTGAAGTCGGTCGAGGTGGACGGCGCGGCGGTGGAGTACGTGGAGGCGACCGCCGCGGATGTCGCCGTGGCCAACGGCCTCGTAGGACAGGTCCTGAGACGGTCGCTGGACGACATGCCTCCGCACACGCGCAGGCTGCTCGGGCGGATCCGGGCGTTCACCGAGGCCCGGGGCGGCGCGCGGTTCACGCGGAGGGAGCTGCGGGACGAGTGCCGATGGGGGAGCACGCAGTTGAAGGTCCACCTCCAGCGGTTGGTGGACCTGGAGTACCTGGTCGCGCACGGAGGCGGGCGCGGGCGGCTGGTCACCTACGAGCTGCTCTGGGGCACCGAACCCGGCGAGACGGTCTGCGGCCTGGCGGTTGTCGGGGAGAAGGCGGGGGGAAGTCGGGGGCCCGAGGTCGTGCGAAAGCCGAGCAACGAGGAGCCGTTGGCCGCAGGGTGGTCGGAAGCGCCGGGACGCACGAGAGGGGGTGCGTGATGGCGCGAGGACGCAAGGGCACGCGGCCGCCGATCTCCACGGGGCGTGAGCGGGACCGACAGGGGCTGCGCCCGTGGATGGCGAGGTTCCTGGAGTGGATGCGGGTGCGCAACTACACGGAGCGGACGGTGGTGACCTACCAGGCGGCGCTGGCGCGCTTCGCGGAGTGGGCGGAGGCGCGGGACGTGCGGCGGCCGGGCGAGGTCGATCGAGCGGAGATGGAGAGGTACCAGAAGCACCTGTTCTACCGGCGGACGTCGAGGGCGAAGCCGCTGAGCTACTCGTCGCAGCTGGGGCTGCTGGCGCCGGTGCGGACGTACTTCAAGTGGTTGGCGCGGCAGGGGGTGGTGAAGGTGAACCCGGCGCTGGACCTGGAGCTGCCGAGGCGGGAGGTGAGGCTGCCGCCGTCGGTGCTGACGCCTTCGCAGGCGGAGAGCGTGCTGGCGCAGGCGGAGGTGAAGACGGTGCTGGGGCTTCGGGACCGGGCGTTGCTGGAGGTCCTGTGGGCGACGGGGATGAGGCGAGCGGAGCTTGCGGGGCTGCGGCTGCAGAGCGTGAGCCTGGAGCGGGGGACGGTGACGATTCGGAAGGGGAAGGGGAAGAAGGACCGGGTGGTGCCGCTGGGGAAGAGGGCGAGCGAGTGGGTGGAGCGGTACCTGAGGGAGGTGAGACCGAGGCTGGAGCAGGCGGAGGACGACGGGACGTTGTTCGTCTCGGTGACGGGGAGGGCGTTCCACCCGGACGAGGTCTCGCAGTTGGTGGCGCGGCACGTGAGGGCGGCGGGGATCGAGGCGGGTCGTGCCACCTGTTCCGGCACTGCGTGGCGACGGGGATGCTGGAGAACGGAGCGGACCTGAGGGCCATCCAGGCGCTGCTGGGGCACGAGAGCCTGAAGACGACGCAGGTGTACACGCACGTGGCCATCGGGAGGCTGCAGGAGGTCCACGCGGCGACGCACCCGGGGA
>CAZAIE010001008.1:0-3195 GCA_964485035.1 uncultured Myxococcaceae bacterium
TGGACTTCTGGGCGGCGTGGTGCGGCCCGTGCCGCGGCTTCGCCCCGGTCTACGAGGGCGTGGCGCGCAAGACCCCCGGCGTCACCTTCGCCAAGGTCGACACCGAGGCCCACGAGGAGCTGTCCGGCCGCTTCGACATCCAGTCCATCCCCACGCTCATGGCCTTCCGCGACGGGCTGCTGGTGCACCGCTCCTCGGGCGCGATGCCCGAGCCGGCGCTGCAGGCGCTGGTGGCCTCGCTGGTGAAGCTGGACGGGCCCACCGCCAAGGCCCGCGAGGAGGCGCGGCAGCGGACCGCGAAGGGCCTGCGCCCGAAGGGCGTGCCTGCCCAGGCGAGCTGGGTCCCGGAGGACAAGGAGTGGGCCGCGGGCGAGCGCGACGACGAGGACCGCCACCACGGGCTCTGGAAGTACTGGCGCGACGACGGCACGCAGTGCGCGGAGACCACGCTGGAGCACGGCGTGCCGCACGGCCCGTTCCGCCGCTTCCACGAGACGGGCGAGGTCTCCCAGACCGGCCAGTACGTGCGCGGCAGGCTGCACGGCACCCGCACCTGGCTCGCCAGCGAGGGCTTCACCACCGAGCTGATGCACCGCACCCCCGAGGGCTACATCAGCCTCGAGGTGCGCCGCACCGAGATGGACTACGACCAGGACCGGGTGCTGGTCATCCGCCACTTCGACGCCGCGGGGACGCCGCTCGCTCCCATGACCGGCGAGCCGCTGCCGAAGCGCCCGAAGGAGCTGCCCGCGGCGGTCGAGTACCGCGCCGACCTGCTGCGCTGGGTGCAGCCGTCCATCGACGCGCAGCGCAACCGGCACGGCACCTGGCGTGAGTGGGCGGTGGACGGCGAGTTCCTGCTCTCGTGCACCTACGAGCACGGCGTGCGCCACGGTCCCTGCGAGGCGCGCGCGAGAGGACGCACCCCCATCGGCGCGGTCCGCGAGCGCGGCGGCTACGACCGCGAGCAGCCGGCGGGCGTGTGGGACCTGCTCGACGCAAACGGGAAGGTGCTGCTCTCGCGCGACCTGGGCGAGCCGCTGCACGACGACGGGCTCGGGGACGCAGAGGTGCTGGTCGAGGCACTGCGGCCGAGCGAGGACTGGCGCGCGCTCGCCCAGGCCTGCCGGCAGTCCGGGCGCATCGCCGAGTCGCTGCTGGCCGAGGCCCGCGCTGCGGCCCGCTCCGCAGACGCCACGGAGCTGCTGGACGCCCTCGCCTCCTCCGTGCTGCCGCGGACGCGCCAGGCCGCCGAGCAGCTCGCCTCGGACGCGACCAGGAGCGCGGGCGACGAGGAGCCCTCCCCGGCGGGAATGGCGAACGCCCTGTTGCTGGGCGCTGACCCGGCCGAGGTGCTCCGCGGCCTCGCGCTCTTCTGCGAGGAGGAGCGGCCGCTGGTCGCGCTGGACCTGATCCAGGCGGCGATCCTGGTCGCGCCCAAGCGCGCCGCCCTGGGCTTCCACCGCGCGCTGATCCTCCTCTCGCTGGGCCTGCCGGACCAGGCGCGTGAAGACGCCCGGGCGCTGCGGGAGATCGAAGAGGAGGCGGGGCGCGGCGAGTTCCTCGACCACTACGTCAAGGCCCTCTTCCCGACCTTCGGCCCCTGGCCGCAGCAGGAGTCGCTGCAGGAAGAGGAAGGGCCGGAGCCGCAGCAGGAGCTCCCGGCGATCCGCGAGGCGGCACAGAAGTACGCGACCCGGCTCACGCTCATCCGCGAGGCGATGCAGCAGCGCTTTGCTCCCGACGCGCAGCCGAAGTGGATTCCCCCGGCGGTCACGGCGCTGCTGCCCAAGGGCCCGGTGGAGCTGGAGTCGGGCAGCTTCGCGGACGACGAAGGCAACGACGTGGAGGTGGACGAGCGTCTCGATGCCCACGCCATGCCCCTGCCCTCGCTGCTGCGCGCCGCCCGCGCGGACTGGAGCGCGCTCACCTGGCTGCTCTGGGCCACCGGCGCGAAGGGAATGTCGCTGCCGGCGAAGCTCGCGCCTCCGAAGGAGTTCGGCGCTGGCGCCAACCTCGTCCTCTCCCGGCTCTCGCGCTGCAGCGGCGGCGAGGAGTCCCAGGCCCCCGGCTTCGAGTGGGAGGGCGCGGACATCGACTCGTACCCGTCCGCGGTCCGCGGCGTGGCCCAGCAGCAGTACCTGGAGACCAAGGCCATGTTCCACTGGCTGGTGGACGGCTCGAACCGCTCGCCCTGGCAGGACAACCTGCGCGGAGGACGGGGCTAGATTGCGGCGAGGAGGACCCCATGAACACGTCCCGGTCGGGAGCCTGGCTGCCGTCGTGCATCGCGCTCCTGCTCGCCGCCTGCAACTCGCCCGCCTCGGGCCCTGACGCCACCACGCAAGGCGCCGACGCGCAGATCGCGCGGATCGACGCGGGCGCTCTCGACGCCGGGGTCCCAGAGGACGCGGCCCTCCTGGCCGACGCATCTGCTCCGGCCCCCGACGCGGCCGCGGAGCCCGGTCCCGATGCCGCACGTCCCGGTCCCGACGCAGCTGCGATGCCTGGTCCGGACGCTGCAGTCAGCTCCGACGCAGCGCTCTCCACGACCGAGGACTGCACCGGGCCTTCGTACTCGCTGGTCGGAGATCTCGCCGAGGGCAACGCCGAGTACTGGGACCTGGGCTCGCAGGACATGGGAGAGGTGCAGCACCAGGTCCACCTGGAGAGCGCGCGCGTGAAGAAGGGCACGAGCGCGATCCGGCTTTCGACGCAGTCGGGGCTCGTCACCGTGCTCACCTTCCCCGCGACCCGCGCTGCGGCTTGGGACCTCTCGCGTGCGCAGGCGCTGCACGTGTGGCTGCGCCCGGAGAACCCCAACGGCTCGGGCTTCATGGTCGCAGGCCCCGAGATCCGCCTCGGACACAACGGCGGCGGCGCGTTCGTCTTCCGACCGAGCACCGACCGGCTCACGCCCGCGAACCACCAATGGGTGGAGCTCACCGTCCCGCTCGCGGGCAGCGCGGAGTGGCTGCGGACGACCACCGAGGGCGGCGTGTCGCTCGACCACATCGATTTCCTGGAGCTGCGCGCGCGGACCTGGGGCACCGCCTTCGAGCTGATCGTCGACGACCTCTCGTTCACGGGCGCGCCGACGGACCCGCTGTGCCTGCCTGCGCTCACCGCTCCCGACCTCGACGTGGTGCTCATCGAGCGGACGCCGCGCTACCCGCGCTACCAGGTGCAGTACAC
>CAZAIE010001009.1:0-3194 GCA_964485035.1 uncultured Myxococcaceae bacterium
GGCCGTGCCCCGTGCGGTGTCCTCCCCGGCCCCAAGCTCGATCACCCGGCCCGCCGCCAGCGCCTCCGCGCGGGCGGAGTCCCCCTCGCGCAGGAAGGGAGGTGCCTGAAGCGACGCTGTCCCCGAGCGCTCCCACCCGGCGCTCCATTCGCCGAAGGCCGGGCCGGCGGCGGCGCGCACCGACGCCGTGAGCGCCCCCGCGTCCGCCGGGACGTCCAGCGGCCAGCCAGCCCGTCCGCGCGCGTCGGTGGTGGCCACTGCGGCGAGCAGCGTGCCCAGGTCGTGGGCGCGCGGGCGGCCCTGGGCGAGTCCCTTGTAGGGCAGGTAGCCGTCCTCCACCGCGTCCCAGGCGGCCCGGGGAAAGGGGACCCCGGCGCTGGAGTTGCGAAAGCCCGTCGAGGTCCCGGTCCTGCCGTCCGAGAGCCGGGTGGGGTGGAAGAAGGCCAGCAGCGGGGGCGCCGCCGCGGGCGCCGAGCGGGCGTCGCGGACCACCGCGAAGACCTCCGCGCCCGGCACCGGCCGTCCGCCCTCGTCCACCACCTCCAGCTCCAGCCGGGAGGCGCCGTCCATCCTCCACGCGCCCCTCACCGTCAGGGCCTCTCCCTGGGGCAGCACCGGCAGCACCCGCTGGACCTGCCAGGTGCGCTCGCTCGCGACGGCCTGGACCGAGACGGTGACATGGGGCGCGTGCGCCGCGGTGATCTTGACCTGGTAGACCGCCGAGGACTCGCGCACGGCCAGGGCGTCGTGGCGCAGCAGGTCGCCCCCCTCCACCGTGACCAGGGCCGTGGCGGCATCGAAGGGAGCCAGGACCAGCAACCGCGCGGTCTCGCCCACCGAGTAGGCGGCCTTGTCCGGGACCACCGCCAGCGCCTCGGGGGAGAAGGGGATGTCCCCTCCCTCGGCGGTGACGTAGAGGTAGGCCAGCGGCCAGCCAGCCCGTCCGCGCGCGTCGGTGGTGGCCACTGCGGCGAGCAGCGTGCCCAGGTCGTGGGCGCGCGGGCGGCCCTGGGCGAGTCCCTTGTAGGGCAGGTAGCCGTCCTCCACCGCGTCCCAGGCGGCCCGGGGAAAGGGGACCCCGGCGCTGGAGTTGCGAAAGCCCGTCGAGGTCCCGGTCCTGCCGTCCGAGAGCCGGGTGGGGTGGAAGAAGGCCAGCAGCGGGGGCGCCGCCGCGGGCGCCGAGCGGGCGTCGCGGACCACCGCGAAGACCTCCGCGCCCGGCACCGGCCGTCCGCCCTCGTCCACCACCTCCAGCTCCAGCCGGGAGGCGCCGTCCATCCTCCACGCGCCCCTCACCGTCAGGGCCTCTCCCTGGGGCAGCACCGGCAGCACCCGCTGGACCTGCCAGGTGCGCTCGCTCGCGACGGCCTGGACCGAGACGGTGACATGGGGCGCGTGCGCCGCGGTGATCTTGACCTGGTAGACCGCCGAGGACTCGCGCACGGCCAGGGCGTCGTGGCGCAGCAGGTCGCCCCCCTCCACCGTGACCAGGGCCGTGGCGGCATCGAAGGGAGCCAGGACCAGCAACCGCGCGGTCTCGCCCACCGAGTAGGCGGCCTTGTCCGGGACCACCGCCAGCGCCTCGGGGGAGAAGGGGATGTCCCCTCCCTCGGCGGTGACGTAGAGGTAGGCCTCTGCCAGCCGGACTCCCTGGCGCGTGGCCTCCACCTCGTAGTAGCCCGGTGAGGCAGGAGTGAACGAGACGGCGCTGGTCCCCTCCGGACCGGTTCGCACGTCCTCTCCGAGCACCCGCTCGCGCGGCCCGTCGGGGGTTCGTGCCGCCTGCACGCGGATCCGCAGGTCCAGCGAGGCAGGGCCTGCGCCGTCCCGCGCCTCGACGGCGACGGTCACGGGTGTGCCGGGCGCGACCAGCTTCCGCTCGGGGGTGAGGGTCACCCGCAGGGGCTGCGGGGAGAGGGTGGTGGCCGCCTGCGCCGTGGCCAGCCGCCCGGAGGCGTCCCGGCCGATGACCGTGACCTCGTAGCGGGCGTCGGCGCCGGCCAGCGTCTCGAACGAGAACAGCGCCCGTCCGTCGGGGCCCAGCGTCAGGTCTCCCCGGTCGACCTCCTCGGGCGAGCCTGGGGGCGGGTCGGAGGCGCGCACCCTCACCGCGCGCCAGGAGACCTGCACGTCGGGCAGCGGGTGTCCTCCGCACGCCGCCCGGACCTCCGCGGCCGCGGGCAGGCCTGCCGCCGCGGCCAGCAGCGACGCCTGCAGGGAGAAGCTGGGCCGGGGCGCGGCGCGCACCAGAAACTCCGCCCCCGCGGCGCGGCCGTCCAGCGTCCCCACCAGGCGGAACAGGCCCTGTGGCAGCTGCGGCGGCAAAAGGAACGAGCCGCCGAAGCCCCCCTGCGCCGAGAGCGGGAGCTGGGCCGCGTGGAACAGGCTGCCGCGCGCGTCGTAGGCCTGGACCTCCACCTCGTCCCCGTGCGGGACCTTCTCGTCCTGCCCCCGTGCGAAGCCGTGGAAGACCACCCGCTCTCCGGGCCGGTACTCGCCCCGGTCGGTGACCAGCAGCGTGCCCAGGCTCGCATCGCTGCGGCGCACCGGGCCCAGCTCCACCAGCGCGAGGTCCGTCCCCCTCCGGCCCAGCAGCCGCAGCGGCCGGGCCCCGAGGCGGGTGTGGAAGAGCCCGCGCTTGCCCGTGGTGCCCCGCACCGTGGGCTGGCCGGGCGAGAGCAGCGAGAGGTGGGTGTCGGGGAGGAGGAGGCCCGTCTGCGCGTCCACCGCGAGCACCGCGACGGCGCCCTCGGTGCGGCGGGCGACCAGCGCGAGGCGGGAGAAGAGCGCCACCGCGTGCGCGACCTCCCTCCCGGCGACCGCCTCGACGAGGTACGCGCCCGAGGGCCGGGGCCCGATGTCCAGGTCGCAGTAGGAGAACTCCGCGTCGCCGGCGCCGCAGGCCAGGTCCCAACGCTCGACCAGCGGCAGGCCGCGCAGGAAGGGCAGGGTCTGGGCGCCGGTCCCCGCGGGGGCGCGGGCGGCCTTCGCCGCCAGCCGGTGGGCGGTGGGCGAGAGCCCGCGGTCGAACGCCCGCCGCAGGTCGAGCGCGGCTTCCAGGAGCGAGCGCTCGGCCAGCGCCAGGGGCCCGGGGGCCCGGCCGCGCCGGGAGTCCGTCCGGGCCTCCTTGCCGTCCGCCCGGACGGGGACGGCGGTGTGCCGCAGGTCGGGCTCGGAGGCGAAGAAGCGCTCGG
>CAZAIE010001010.1:0-3194 GCA_964485035.1 uncultured Myxococcaceae bacterium
GTATTCGGCGGGGGTGGGGGGCCTCTCGGTCTGGCAAGGGACCGGCTCGTTCACGGACAAGTCGAAGACGGCGCTCAAGGTGACCTGCACGGCGAGGGATGCAGTCTCCAAGCAGAACGTGCAGTTCATCAGCGGAGGCGGCCCGAAGGTGGTGCCATGACACTGCGTATCCACAGACTCCGCCGGCGGGGCCGGCTGGGCTTCTCGCTCATCGAGGTCATGGCCGCCAGCGCCATTCTCCCCCTGGGCTTGATTGCATCGTTCTACCTCCTGGGCCGTTCGGCGCAGGTGGGGCGCGACGCAGAGCTGAGCCTCTCGGCCATCGCCTACGGCAGCCAGTTGGTCACTCAGTACGAGGCCATGGGCTATGCCGGGGTGGACACCGGAACCTTCACGGTGAACCACCCGAGCGAGCCACGCATCAAGCCCTCGACGGTGGTGGTGGCGAAGGACGGGACGGCCAAGACGGCGACCATCGAAGTGACGGTGACGTGGAATGACTCAAACCAAAAACTCCAGACCCGGGTGTTCAATGGCGTCGTCTCAGAGCCGCCTCCTCCGTGACCGCCGGGGTCGCGGCTTCACCCTGCTGGAGCTGCTCGTGGCCTCGAGCATCGCCCTGCTGGTGGTGTCTGCGGCGACCGCTGTCTTCGCCAGCATCCAAGCCCAGCGCAGCGCCAGCGAGCGCCGGCTCTCGGTGGTGAACGCGGCGATGTCGGCCTTTCTCATCATCCAGCGTGACGTTCAGAACGCGGGGTACAAGTTCCCCTCGCCGCTCTTTGCGGTAAGGGTGCACGACCACCCGGCCTCGCTGAGTTCAGGTGGCGCAGCCCCGAGCACCATCGACGCCACCAGCGGCTGCCCGGATGGCTCAGGGGGCTTGGTGGATGGAACCGACGTGCTGGAAGTGGCGGTCGGCGACAACGATCGAACCTCCGGTCTCGTCACCGCCGCAGCCCCGGATGGCGGCGGTGGATACCTGGTCTCGTTCGCTACCCTGAGCCCGTTCGGCACCGACGATGCCAGCGGTCCAGCTCGCGTGGTCATGTTTGGTTCGCAGACGGTGCCAGGCCAGTCCTGCCTGGCCCTGGTCAGTCCGTACACGGGGTCTCCGACCACTGCGACTCCCCTGAAGCGGGACTACGAGCCTGCCGCGACCACGCTGTACCCCAACTGCCCCACCAACCCCACCGTGGTCGGGTGGATTCTGGGTCGGCGCATCCGCTACCTGGTCTGCCAGGGCAGTGCGGCTGGGAGCCAGCCGGGGCTCTACCGGCAGGAGACCACCGATCCCAGCGGGGTCTTCACCTCGGCGCCGGTGCTGGTGCAGGAAGGGATCGAGGACTTCCAGGTGGCGCTGCGGCTCTCCGATGCGGACTCCGTCCTGTCCACGACTCCTCCCGCTGACTGCGACTGCGAGACTGCGCCGACGACTGCGGGGGGCTACTGCTACTGCGCCATGAAGGGGGCGGCGACCATCGCCTCCACCGAGCCGACCACTCTGGACGAGACCTCGAACCTCACTCGGTTGACGGGCCTGCGCATCGGAATCACCGCGCGCCGGGATTTCGCGACGGGGCCTGCCAACACCCAACGCCCTGCGTTGTTGAACAACCCCCTGGGAGCGGCGGACACCATTCCGCGTATCCGTCACTCTCGCATCGAGATGGTGAACCTCCCCAACCTGACCATCGTGTCCATGTGAGGCGAGCGATGAGGACTACCCGAACGAGTGCAGGCAGGTCCCGGGGGTTCGCGCTGCTCCTGGTGCTGCTGGTCCTGGCAGTGATCACCGTGGCGACGGCGGCGCTCTACACCGACTCCGAGAACGCCCTGGCGACGTCGTTCAGCCTGGCGAACCAGCAGGTGGCCACGACCCGCGCGGAGCACGGCCTCCAGGTGGCCATCGCGCGTCTTCGTAGCCCGGGGTTCGGCGGCATCGACATCAACAGCTTCCAACCGTGCGACCCCGGCGACTTCTCGGACCTCCCGACGACCTGTCCGACTGCGTTGGTCGCCCCTACGGTGACGGGGCCCGCAGGGGTGCCGCCGGCGAAGGGCGGGGGGCTGCTGTACGGCTACATCCTGTACGCGCGTCAGCTCCCTCCGGGGAAGGGCAACGCTCCCCTGGGCCTGGTGACCATCCGTGCGACTGGATACTTCGGCACCAGCCTCACCGCTCCGAACCTCACCACCTCGGTGATCGAGGCGGACATCACCCCTCGGCGACCGCCCGGAGTGGAGTGCAAGGGCGACGGGTACGAGTGCGGCTGAGCTGACAGCATATTGAAGACTGTGGGGCGGGCGGGTCTCAAGACCCTCCCGCCCCGGCTTCGTCCGGGCCCTACTTCTTCTTCCAGAGCCGGGCGATCCACGCCTCGACGTCCTTGGACTTGCGCGGGATGTCCTTGGAGAGCACCTCGCAGCCCTTGGGCGTGACCACCACGTCCTCCTCGATGCGGATGCCGATGCCGCGGTACTTCGTCGGCACCGTCAGGTCGTCGAGTTGGAAGTAGAGGCCGGGCTCGATGGTGAGCGCCATGCCCACCTCCAGCTTCTCGTCGCGGTAGGGAGCGGCCGACGCATCGTGCACGTCGATGCCCAGCATGTGCGAGACGTTGTGGAGGGTGTAGCGCTTGTAGGTCTGCCGGTCCTCGCGCAGGGCCTCGTCGGCCGGCTCCTTGAGGATGCCCAGTTCCTCCAGCCCGCGGGCGATGACCGCCATGGCGGCCCGGTGCGGGTCGAGGAAGTCGGCGCCGGGCTTGACCGCGGCGATGGCGGCGTCCTGTGCCGAGGTGAGCAGGTCGTAGATCTCGCGCTGCTCCTTCGAGAAGCGTCCGCTGACCGGCAGGGTGCGCGTGATGTCCCCGGCGTACAGCGCGTCGGTCTCGACGCCGGCGTCGACGAGGACGAGGTGGCCCTTCTTGAGGTCGCCGTCGTTGCGGGTCCAGTGCAGGACGCAGGCGTGGGGGCCGTCGGCGATGATGGTGGCGAAGCTGACCCCGGTGCCGTGCAGCCGCGCGGCGTGGTCGAAGGCGGCCTCCAGCTCACGCTCGGTGCGGGCAGTCTTCATGGCGCGGATGACCGCCTCGTGGGCGGCCTTGGTCGCGGCCACGGCGCGGCGGAGCTCGGCGACCTCGGCGGCGTCCTTGTGCAGGCGCAGGCGTGCGAGGGCCAGGGAGAGGCCCTTGTCG
>CAZAIE010001011.1:0-841 GCA_964485035.1 uncultured Myxococcaceae bacterium
TTCGTCCCCATCGCATTCATCGCCTGCTTCACGGCTTGGGAGGGCTCGGCTTGCTGGGGCCCCGCCTGCTGAGCGTCGACCGGCTCCTCGTTGGCCGCCTGCACCGGCTCCCGAGGCGGATCCTTCTGAATGGTTTCGACCGGGGCCTTGGCCTGGACGACCGGCGCGGAATCCCTGCCCTCGACGCGGGCCGTCACTGCCGGCGGTCCGGCCAGCAGGTAGCCCACGGCAGCTCCCACCACCACCAGCGCCGCGGTCCCGGCCCCCACCACCGCGACCCCGGGCCGGCGTCGGTCCAGCTCGCCCAGCGCCACCTGGGCATCGGCCGGGCGCTCCAGCGGCCGGTCGGCGAGTAGCCGGGCGATGAGCCGGCGCAGGCGAGCGGGGACGCCCTTGGGCAGCTCCTCCTCGCCGGGGACGCCCTTCGCGAGCGCCTCGTACAGCACCACCCCGAGCGCGTAGAGGTCGCTGCGCAGGTCGGTCCGGCCCAGGCGCTGCTCCGGGGCCATGTAGCGTAGCGAGCCCAGCACCGCCGCCGACTCGGTCAGCGTGCTCGAGCCGTCGAACCGCGCGATGCCGAAGTCGCAGAGCTTGGGGCCCTGTGGCGAGAGGAGGATGTTTCCCGGCTTGAGGTCCCGGTGCACGAACCCCTTCTCGTGAACGTGCGCGAGGGTCGTGAGCAGCGCGCGGGCCAGGGCCTCCACCTCCGCCGCTGGGAGCGCCCCTTCGGCGATGCGCGCCCGCAGGTCCTTGCCCGGCACGCGCTCCATCGCGTACCAGCAGAACCCGCGCTCCTCCCCTTCCTCGAAGATGCGCACCACGCCCGGGTGGCCGATGGCCC
>CAZAIE010001011.1:851-3189 GCA_964485035.1 uncultured Myxococcaceae bacterium
TCCGCAGCTCGGGCTCGGCGGCCAGCAGCGCCGAGAGCACCTTGACTGCACAGGGCCCGCCGGGCCCCTCGGCCTCGTAGACCACGCCCATGCCCCCGGCGGCGAGGCGCAGGGTGAGCCGGTAGGCCCCCAGCGTCTCCCCGGAGAGGTCGAGGTCCGGCCAGAGCCGCGCGGTGCCCGGCGCGGTGTCCATGCGGGTGAGGTCCACCTGGACGCCGCAGCGGGTACAGGGCACCACGCCCTCGGGGGTGGCGTGCGGCAGCGGCGTGCGGCAGGACGGGCAGAGGAAGTTCATGCGCTCACCGGTAGAGGTCGATCGCGTATTCCTCGATCTTCCGATCGAGCGTGGGGCGCGAGATGCCGAGCGCCTCGGCGGCCGCGGACTTCACGCCCTTCGCGCGCTTCAGCGCCAGCGCGATCTGCTCGCGCTCCAGCGTGCGCACCAGGTCCGCCAGCGTCCGCGCCGCGTCGGGCTTCACCGAGGAGCCGGCGGGCAGGGGCTCGGGTGCGAGCACCTCGGGCGGCAGGTCGGCCAGCTCCACCGGGCCGCTCCCCGCCTTCAGCACCAGGGCCCGCTCCAGCGCGTTCGCGAGCTGGCGGGCGTTGCCGGGCCACGGGCACCTCGTGAGGGCCGCCACCGCCTCGTCGGAGAAGCCCTCGGCGCGGCGACCCAGGGTCTTGGACAACCGCGAGAGGAAACGGTTCGCCAGCGGCAGCACGTCCTCGGGACGCTCCCGCAGCGGCGGCAGGTCGATGCGCACCACGTTGAGCCGCCAGAAGAGGTCCTCGCGGAAGGTCCCGGCGCGGGACATGGCTGCAAGGTCGCGGTGCGTCGCGGCGACGACCCTCACGTCCACCGGCACCGGCCCCCGGCCTCCCAGCCGCGCCACCACTCGGTCCTGCAGCACGCGCAACAGCTTCACCTGCAGCGCCGGGGAGAGCTCGCCCACCTCGTCGAGGAAGAGCGTGCCGCCGTCGGCCTGCTCGAAGACGCCCACGCGGGCCGAGACCGCCCCGGTGAACGCGCCCTTCTCGTGCCCGAACAGCTCCGACTCGGCCAGCTCCGCGGGGATGGCGCCGCAGTTCACCGCCACGAAGGGCCCCCTCGCCCGGGGTCCCAGCGCGTGGATGGCCCGCGCGACCTCTTCCTTTCCGGTCCCGGTCTCGCCCAGCACCAGCACCGTGGACGGCACCCCCGAGGCTGCCCGCGCCAGCCGCATCGCCTCGCGCATGGCCGGGCTCTCGGCCACCGGCTGCGACTCGTCCGCTTCAGGGGCGCCCGCCGCAGGAGCGGGAGCCAGCGCCGGGCCCGCAGCCGCCGCGAGCGCTCCTGCCAGCGCGAGCTCGGCGGCATCGAACGGCCGATCGCGCACCAGGCAGAGGACCCCGAAGCAGCCCCCGGCCCGCGCGAGCGGCGCGCAGCAGACCTCGCCCGCGCGCAGCCTCACCCGCGTGGTGTGCTCGTCCCGCTCGGCGTCGGACTGGGCCTCGGGGAGGGAGAGCGCCACGCCTTGCCGCTGGGCGGCCTCGACCAGCTCGCGCGACACCGAGACGTGGGCGCCGGCCGGGCGGGCGAGGAGCGGCCGCAGCCCGTAAGCCCCGCCGAGCAGCAGCGCCACCGCCCGCGGAGCGAGCGCACGCTGCACCGCCTCGAGGAGCAGCTCCGCGGCGGCCTCTGGTCCCTTCGCGAGGGCCGCCTGCAGCGCCAGCTCGCCCGCGCGCTGCAAGCACACCCCCTCGGCACGGTCGGCCGGGCGCGCCCCCGCGGCCCGGCTCGCGGTGAGCACCACGGTGGACTCGCCGTCCCGCGCGGGGATGGCCTCGAACGGCGGGTCGAAGACCAGCACCGTCTCCCCCACCCCGAGCTGGTCGCCGGGGGTGAGCGCTGCGGGCGCCGCCAGCCGTTGCCCGTTCAGGAAGGTACCGTTGCGGGAGCCCAGGTCGCGGACGGTGAACCCGCTCCCCGCCGGCTCGATGGCGCAGTGCTCGCGCGAGACCTTCTCGTCGAGCAGGTGGATGCCGGCGTCGAAGGAGCGGCCGACGACGAGGCGGGAATCGAGGTCGCGGGAGAGCCCGCGACGGGGACCGAAGAGGGCGACGAGTCGTGGCACGCCGGGGATTGTACCCCTCGCACCTACCGCTGCGGGGCTGGAGCTTCTCCCGGAGGCGCAGTAGGTTGCGGCCGCTGTCCAACCCATCGCAATCCAAGGCGGGAGGCCCCAGTGGGATTCTTCGACTTTCTGAACCCCAAGAAGAAGTTCGAGAAGCTGCTGAGCGACAAGGTGAAGGGTCCGGCCATCGAGAAGGCCGTGGCGCTCATCAAGGAGAAGGGCGAGGA
>CAZAIE010001012.1:0-3186 GCA_964485035.1 uncultured Myxococcaceae bacterium
GAGCACCACGTCCGCGTCCAGGGCGCGGATGTGCCGGATGAGCTTGAGCTTCTGCTGGAAGTTGATGTTCGCTGCGCCCACCACCGCGCCGCTGCCGGGCACCACCCCCAGGTTCGGCACCATCGTCGGGACCACCGCCTCGGCCAGGTCCTCGATGGTCTTGTCGAACAGGCCCTGCAGCGTGGGCCCGGGCTTGTCGATGCCGAAGAGCGTGTGCTGGTTGGCCGAGCCGAGGTCGGCGTCCACGATGATGGTCCGGGAACCGGTCTGCGCGAAGGCGACCCCGAGGTTGGCGGCGACGATGCTCTTGCCGACCCCGCCCTTGCCTCCGCCCACCGAGATGACGCGCCTGGCTCGCTGCGCTCCCATTCGACACCGGCCTCCCCCGCACTCGGGACTCCTGGATGGGCCGCAGCCCCCAGTCCTCTTCGGCATCCGGTCCGGCGACCGATAATCACGCCGGTCCGGCGTCCGATTTCCTGGAGTTGTACTAACCGACCAGGGGCCGCGCGACCCCAAGTCCCCTCTCAGGGCATCGCTGACCCTCCCGGAGGGGGAGGTGAGAGGGAGTGGCGGCAAGGTCGGGGTGACGGTAGTTTCCCGGTCAGTCCTGCACCGAGCCGAAGGGAGTTCTTGATGGGAAAGGCGCTGGTCCGGTTCTTCTCCGAAGCCCAGGATCTGGGCGGGCTCCAGGCCGCCATCAAGCTCGCGAAGCTGACCGGCATGGCCGCGATGCAGGCGGAGAACACCTCCGAGTCTCCCGAGCTCCTGAAGCGGTTCGAGTCGGCCATGTCCACGGTGCGGCAGGACTTCGCCGGGATCGGGGCGGGCACGCGCCAGGGCATCGCGCAGGACCGGGCCCGACGGCTCCATCGCCTCTACGCCGACCTGCTCATCTCCCAGGCCTCCTGGTCGGGCGATCTGCGCAAGACCGCGGCCCGCGTGACCGAGGTCGCCACCGAGGCGCTGGAGGTGGAGCGGGCGAGCGTCTGGCTCTACGACTCGGCGCGGACCGCCATCAGCTGCGTAGACCTCTACGAGCGCGGGCCCAAGCGCCACGGCGGGGGCACGGTCCTCGCGGCGCGGGACTACCCGACCTACTTCAAGGCGCTGGAGACCGAGCGGGTCATCGACGCCGAGGACGCCCACACCGACTCGCGCACCTCGTGCTTCTCCGCGGGGTACCTCAAGGCCGAGGGCATCCGGGCCATGCTCGACGTGCCCATCTGGGCGTCGATGCGCATGGTCGGGGTCGTCTGCCACGAGCACCTCGGCGCGCCCCGGAAGTGGCTGCACGCGGAGGCGGACTTCGCCTTCCTCATGTCCACGCTCATCGCGCGGGCGGTGAAGTAGCGCCCCATCGGACCGGTGGGATCGGCGGGGCGGTCCGCTAGGATGCCGCCGTGGCCAGGGCCATCATCCACGTCGACATGGACGCCTTCTACGCGTCCGTGGAGCAGCGCGACGACCCCTCCCTGCGGGGACGGCCGGTCATCGTGGGCGGCCACCTGCGCCGGGGCGTGGTGCTCGCCGCCTCCTACGAGGTGCGCCGGTTCGGGGTGCGCAGCGCCATCCCCATGGCCCGGGCGGTGAAGCTGGCCCCTCACGCGGTGGTGGTGCCGCCCCGGTTCGCCGCCTACGCCGAGGCCAGCGACCAGGTGTTCGCCCTCTTCGCGAGCGTCACCCCGCTGGTGGAGCCGCTCTCGCTCGACGAGGCGTTCCTCGACGTCACCGGCTCGCAGTCCCTCTTCGGCACTCCTTGGGACATCGCCACGAGGCTGCGGCGGCGCATCGCCGAGGAGGTCCGCCTCCCGTGCTCGGCGGGCATCGCGTCGGTGAAGTTCGCCGCCAAGATCGCGAGCGACCTCGCCAAGCCCAACGGCCAGCGCGAGGTCCCGGCCGACGGCACCAAGGCCTTCCTCGACCCGCTCCCCGTCTCCCGGCTCTGGGGCGTGGGTCCGCGCACCGAGGAGGCGATGGCGGCGCTGGCGCTGCGCACCATCGGCGACGTCGCGCGCGCCGACCCCGCGTGGCTCGAGCGTCGCCTGGGGACCAGCGGCCGCCTCTTCTGGGAGCTCGCGCAGGGCATCGACGCGCGCGAGGTGGTGCCGGACCGGGACGCGAAGAGCATGGGCGCCGAGGACACCTTCGAGGAGGACGTGGAGGACCGCGAGGTCCTGAAGGTCCACCTGCACTCCCAGGCGCTGCGCGTGGCCCGGCGCCTGCGCCGAGCCGGAGTGAAGACCCGCGTGGTCCAGCTCAAGGTGAAGTTCGCCGACTTCGAGAGCCTCACCCGGCGCGCGACGCTGGACCAGGCGACCGACGACGGCCAGCGGCTGTACCGCGAGGCGCTCGCGCTCCTGCACCGCGTGCCCACGACGCGCGCGGTGCGGCTCACCGGGGTGAGCGCCCAGGACCTGGTGGCGGAGGGCGGCGCCGGCCAGCTCGCGCTGTTCGCCCCGCCGCAGCCGGTGCGGACGAGCCGGCTCAACGCCGCCCTGGACCGCATCGCGGACCGCTTCGGGAGCCGCGCCGTGACGACGGCGGACCTGGTCGAGCGGGGCGCGGCCCCGGACGACGACGAGGAGGACCGGCGGGCCCTGGGCGCGTCGCGGCTGGACGCGGAGGCGGCCCGGAAGCGCGAGCGCTGAGTTCCTCCGGCCGGCGTCAGCGGTACGGGTCCTCCTTCAGGTCCTCGACCTTCCCGTACCCCTCGTCCTCGGACTGGGGCTCACCGGCGGGCTTCAGGCGGACCTCGACCTTGCCCGCCTGCGAGCGCACCTTGCGCTTCGCCGGCCGATAGCCCTCGAGCTCGAAGCGCAGCACGAAGGCGGCGCCGTCCGGGACCGAGACCTCGAGCGGGGTCACCCCCAGCCGCTCCCGGCCCCGGTGCACCACCGCCCCCGCGGGGACGCTGGTCAGGGCGACCTGGCGCAGCGGCGCCAGCGGGGCCACCGCCAGTTCCTCCGAGAGCTCCTCGGGGATCTCGATGGGCTTCGGCGCGGGCTCCGGTGGCAGCGCGGTCAGTTCCACCGGCTCGGGGTCGGCAGCCGGCGTGGCCGTCGGGCCTGCACGCGGCCAGAGGAGGAAGCCCGCGACCGAAAGCAGGAGGAGCGCGCCCAGCGCCGCGAAGAGGGCCAGGCGGCCGCGGCTGCCGGTGGGGCCGTCCCCGGGCAGGGTGTCGAC
>CAZAIE010001013.1:0-3185 GCA_964485035.1 uncultured Myxococcaceae bacterium
GCCGGAGCCGGAGCCGGTCGCCGGAGGCCTTCGCGAGAAGGCGCCCGAGCCTCCTTCCCCAGGCATGAGCGGCGGACGCATCGCGGGCATCGTCATCGGCGGCGTGGGCCTTGCGGGCATCGGCGTGGGCCTGGGCTTCGGCGCGAACGCCAAGTCGCTGAACGAGGACGCCCTCAAGTACTGCACCGGCAAGAGCTGCTGGGACCAGAAGGGCGTGGACCTCACCAACCAGGCGAAGACCTCGGCCACCATCGCCACCGCGGGGGTGGTCGCGGGCGCGATCGCACTGGTCGGCGGCGTCGTCCTGGCCATCGCGTCGGGCGGGAGTGCTCCCGAGAGCGCCACCACCTCGTCCTGGATGATCGTCCCCACCGCCTCGCCGACCGGGGCGGGCCTGCTCGTGCAAGGTGACCTGTGAACCGCAAGCTCCTGCTCTTCTCCCTGCTCGCCGCCGGTGTCGCTGCCGGGTGCGGCTCCATCCTCGGCATCGAGGACCGCGTCTTCGAGCCGCCCGTCGCCGGTGACGACGCATCCTCCTCGCCCGGACCCGACGCGGGCACGGGCGGGGCCAAGGACGCCTCGGTCGCTCCCGACGCCGCGGGCTGCACCACCCACAAGCAGTGCGCCACCGCCGACGCCTCGATGGTCTGCGTCCCCTCCGTGGGCCGCTGCGCCGACCTGCGCAGCGTGGACTGCCCCACCGTCACCGGGGAGATCACCGACGACGCCATCGTCATCGCCAGCCTGTTCTCGACCAAGGGCTCGCAGGCGGCGACCAACCTCCCCCGCCAGAACTCCGCGGCGCTGGCGGTCGAGGAGGTCAACGGCTACGGCGGCGTCCCCGCGGGCGCGGCCAAGCGCAAGCTGGTGATGGTCTCCTGCGACGAGTCCACCGACCTGAACCGCGTCTCCCAGCACCTCATCGACAACCTCAAGGTGCCGGCCATCGTCGGGCCCAACACCAGCCAGGACACCATCGACCTCACCAACAAGTACTCGGCGGCCGCGGGCACGCTGCTCATGAGCCCCACGGCCGTGGCCTCGAGCATCAGCGACCTTGCGGACCACAGCCTCACCTGGCGCAACGTCCCCTCCGACGTGCAGCGCGCGCCTCTGATGATCGACCAGATCAACAAGCTGGAGGCCGAGCTCAAGGCCGCGCGCGGGCTCACCAGCGTGAAGCTGGGCATCATCTGGCGGCAGGACGCGCTGGGGCAGGGCACCTTCAACTCGCTGAGCGCGATGAACCTGAACGGCAAGCCGCTGAGCGACGCCACCAACAAGACCAACGTGAAGATCGACGGGTACGTCTACACCGCGGCCGACCAGACGGCGATCGTGAACGCGTACGCCGCCTTCAAGCCCGACATCGTGGCCGCCATCGGCACCGCGGAGGTAGTGACCAAGATCATCCAGCCCCTCGATGCGGCGTGGGGCGCGGGGCCGAAGCCGTACTACGTGCTCATCGACTCCGGGAAGACCCCCGAGCTGATCACCGCGGTCACCACGAGCGAGGACCTGCGGCTGCGCGTGCGCGGCACCGGCGTGACTTCGTCCGAGGAGTCGAAGGCGGTCCACACCACCTTCGGGTTGAACTACAAGGCGAAGTACGGCGACTTCCCCGACCTCTCCGGCATGGGGCCTGCGTACGACGCCGCCTACGCGGTGGCCTTCGCCATGGCCGCGCAGGGGACCAAGCCGGTGAGCGGCGCCAACCTCGCCGGGGGCCTGCGCAGCCTCACGGGCGGGGTGACCAAGGTGAAGGTGGGGCCGACCGAGGTGACCAAGGCCTTCACCGAGCTGGGCAAGGGCAACGCCATCAGCGTGGTGGGGACGCTGGGCCCGTTCGAGTGGGACTCCAACGGCGACGTGCTGGGGTCGCTCATCGAGGTCTGGTGCATCGGCAAGGCGGGGAGCATCGGCTACGGCAGCTCGGGGGTGACCTACAACACCAAGACCAAGGTCACTGCGGGAACCTACACGCAGTGCCCGTGAGCGAGCACCCGAGGCTTCCAACATGGTGAAACCCGAGGAGACGGAAATCGCCATCGAGGTGGAGGAGCACTCCGCCTCGCCCGCCGAGCCTGCGCGCCCGGCCCTGGCCGCGCTCCCCTCGCCGCTGCCGGTGCCTGCGCGGGTGCCGACGCCGGTGCCGCCTGCGGGCACCACGTCGGGGCGAGCGGCGAGCCCTTCGGCCACGCTGGGGAACTACCGGCTCATCGCCGGCCTCGGCCGCGGGGGCATGGGGGACGTGTTCCTCGCGGTGCGGCAGGGCCTCGCCGGCTTCAACAAGCTGGTGGTGATCAAGCAGCTGCGGCCCAGCCTGGTGGCCGACGCCGAGTTCCTGCACATGTTCCTGGACGAGGCGCGCCTGGCCGCGCGCCTCTCCCACCCCAATATCGTGCAGACCAACGAGGTGGGGCAGGACCCGGCGAACCACTACTTCATCGCCATGGAGTACCTGGACGGGCAGCCCTACCACCGGCTGCTGCGCAAGGCGCACGCGCTGAAGAGCGGGCTGCTCACCCAGGAACTCCAGATCCACGTCCTGCTCCAGGTGCTGGACGGGCTGCACTACGCGCACGAGGTGAAGGACTACGACGGCACCCCGCTGCAGATCGTCCATCGCGACGTCTCGCCGCAGAACGTGTTCATCACCTACAGCGGCGAGGTGAAGATCCTCGACTTCGGCATCGCCAAGGCCATCGGCGCGACCGTGGAGACGCGGTCTGGGGTCTACAAAGGGAAGCTGCCGTACATGTCGCCGGAGCAGATGCACGGCGAGCACGTGGACCGGCGCGCGGACCTGTTCTCGGTGGGGGCCATGCTCTGGGCCACCGCTGCAGGCCACTCGCTGTGGCACAACGTGAGCAACATGGACATCGCCCGGGGGCTCATCTCCGGGCAGATCCCGAGCCTGGAGGCGGCGCGGCCCGACGCCTCGCCGGACCTGATCCGCATCTGCAACCGGGCGCTCGCCCCGCGCGTGGAGGACCGCTACCAGACGGCGCTGGAGTTCCGGCGCGACCTGCAGGCCTACCTCGACTCGACCGGCGAGGAGATCGGCCGGGAGCAGGTGGCCGCGGCGATGGAGGCAGTGTTCGCCGAGGACCACGCCCAGATGCAGAAGAGCATCGAGGCGCAGATCCGCGATGCGAAGGCGCTCACCTCGGGGAACTTCACGG
>CAZAIE010001014.1:0-3184 GCA_964485035.1 uncultured Myxococcaceae bacterium
CGCATGCCCACGTCGCCAGCGATCGTAGAAGCCCGCGCAGGCGGGCTTAGTAACCTTAGGCGCGGCTTCAGCCGCCGGCGACCTACCACCCGACGCCGGCGACGGTGCACCGCCCTCGCCCCAACGACTGCCTGCCGGCTGACGTCACGCCAGGCAGGTGAAGTCCCGGCCCTCGGCCCACCCCCGTGCCGACAGCCACGCCCGGATCTGGGCGCGTGCACCCTTGGCCCCGACCGCGGCGAGCAGATGCACGACCTCGGACGGGCCTTCGAGCTGCTCCAGCGAGACCGTGGGGATCCCGTCGATCTTCATCCCGATCTTGCGCGGGTCGACGTCCACGAAGCGCTCCAGCCGATGCCCCCTGGCCCGCAGCAGCCGCGCGAGCGCGCGCCCTATCTCCCCGGCCCCCCAGACCACCAGGCCTCGCGCGGTCCCCAGCCGCCGCGAGGCGAACTCGGCCTTCAGGGCCAGGTGTGCCTCGCGCCGGTACCGCGGGTCGCTGCGGGTCAGCCGCGTGTCGCTGTCGCGCCAGCGGTGCAGCACCTCGGGCAGGCACTGCAGCCGCAGCCCGCGCTCGAGGAAGCGCAGCCACATCTGCCAGTCCTCGGGGAAGTCGCCCTCCTCCCAGCGCCCGACCTGGTCCAGGGCCGACCGCCGCACCAGCGTGGAGGGGTTGCACAGCGGCGACTCCACCAGCGCCTCGTGCTGCAAAAGGTCCGACGTGGTCAACGACGAGAGCCACCGCCCGTAGCCCACCAGGTTGGGGCTGGGGGGCTGGTCCTCGCGGAAGATCTCCACGCCGGTGCCCACGCCCGCCAGCGACGGGTCGGCATCCAGGGCGGCGACACACCGCTCGAGCCGCCGCGGGAGGCTCTCGTCGTCGGCGTCCATGCGCGCGAAGAACTCCCCCCGGCACAGGGGCACCCCCAGGTCGAGCGCTGCGATGAGCCCCGTCCCCGGTCCCTGGTACACGCGGACGCGGGAGTCGGACCGCGCGTGCGCGCGGAGGCGGTCCCCGGTGTCGTCGGCGGAGCCGTCGTCGATGGCCACCAACTCGAAGCCAGTGAAGGTCTGTGCGAGCAGGCTGCGCACCGCCGCGTCGATGGTGCGGCCGGCGTTGCGCGCGGGGAGGAGCACGCTGACTCGCGGCATCGATCGGTCCCGGCGCTCGCTTCTCAAGGGCATCGGTCAAGCATGGGAGGGCCTCTGCCTCGGTGTTCGCCGGACGTCACCGCCCCCGCGGCTTGTGCAGCTTCGGCTTGGGCGCCTCGAGCTTCGCCAGCGAGCTGGCCAGGAGCGCCCTCGCCGCATCCGAGCGGTTGAAGTCCACGCCCGGCCTCGCGGCGCGCATCCGCTCGACGTGACGGTCGAGTCCGTCGAGGATTTCCTGCGGCAGGAGGAGTGAGACTTGGACGGTGGCACCCATGGCGGCTCCTTGGATGCGCTGCCCAGTAGCACACCTCACCGGGTCACAGCACCCCGATGTTGCGGGCCTTGCGCAGCACCTCGGCCCGGCAGGTACCCTGCACCTTCTCGTAGATGTTCTTGATGTGCGTGTGCACGGTGTGCGGGCTGATGTGGAACGCCGCGCCGATCTCCTTGTACGACCGCCCCTGCTCGATCTGCCGGAGGATGGCGATCTCCCTGTCGGAGAGCGTGACCGCGGGCTTGCTCGAGGTCTCCTCCTGCTGCTGCTGCACGTCGAGGATGACCTTCCGCGCGATCTTGGGGGACATCGGCGCGCCGCCCTCGTGCAGCTCGCGCAGCGACTCGACCAGCACCCGCGGGGTGCTCCCCTTCAGCAGGTAGCCGCACGCCCCCGCCTTGATCGCCGAGAACACCGTCGCCCGGTCCTCGTAGATGGTGAAGGCCATGCAGTTCAGCCCGGGGTTCGCCTCCTTGGCCCGCTGGATCAGCTCCACCCCGGAAATCCCCGGCAGGTCGATGTCCGCGAGCAGGATGTCCACCGCGTGCCAGTCGATCTGCTCCAGCGCTTCCTCCCCGGAGGGGAACGCTCCGGCCACCTCGAAGCCCGGCTCGCCGCGCAAGAGCAGGCTCAGGTTGTCGCGGAGGGTGGTGTGGTCTTCCACGATGCACAGTTTCATGGGGCTCGGCTCACTCGGCAGGCAGGGGAGGGTCCAGCGGGCGAAGCGGGAGGGAGAACTCGAAGCGCAGGGTGGTCCCGGCGCCGGGGGCGGACTCGACGGTGAACCGCCCGCCCAGCTCCGCGGTGCGCTCGCGCATGTTGCGCAGGCCGCGCCCGGGCTTGGGCTGCGCGGGCAGCCCCACGCCGTCGTCGGTGAACTGCAGGGTCACGCGGTCGGTGTGGAACCGCAGCGCCACGCACACCCCGTGCGCGCGGGCGTGGCGCAGCACGTTGGTCAGCGCCTCGCGGAAGAGCCGGAACAGCGACATCCCCGCGAGCAGCCCCGGGCCATCCGCGGGCGGCGTTCCCTCGGTCTCCAGCGCGAAGGAGAGCTCGTGCTCCTCCAGCACCGAGGCCCCGTGGCGGCGCAGCTCCACCACCAGCTCGCTCCAGGTCAGGTCGCGGCTCTCCAGGGTGTTCATCAGGCTGCGGATCTCCGAGCTGGCCTCGTGCGCCAGGCCCGCCACGTTGCGCAGCGTCGCGTCTTTCTCCTCGAGCTTGGGCGCCTGGAGTCCCAGCGCTGCGACCATCCCGATGTTCACCGCGATGCCGCCGATGCCGTCGTGCAGGTCCCGCAAGAGGATGGTCTGCTGCTGCAGGAAACGCCGCTCGGTCTCGCTGCGGATCTGCTCCGTCACGTCCAGGTAGGAGAGCAGCACGCCCAGGTCGTCGCCGAAGGGCCCGGTCAGCCGCCGGCTGCGCCGCTCGAAGCGCGCCCCGCCCAGCTCGATGCGCGCGTCCGGCGCCCCTCCCTCCGCGGCGTCCTGCAGCACCCGCTCGGCCCAAGGGGCCGGCAGCGCCGCGTCGACCGGCCGCCCCAGCACCGCCTCCGGCAAAAGCCCCAGCCGCTCCGCCGCCAGCCCGTTCACGTCCGCCAGCGTCCGCTCGGGCGTCACCACGAAGAGCAGCGAGGGCGCGTGCTCGAAGAGCAGGCTGCGCGCCACCGGCACCAGGTCGAACACCCCGTGGCGGAAGAGCGCCCAGTAGAGCAGCGCGCTGGTCCCCGCCAGCGCCACCATCGACAGGTTCACCCCCGGC
>CAZAIE010001015.1:0-3181 GCA_964485035.1 uncultured Myxococcaceae bacterium
GTCGAAGGCGTCGAAGGCCGCGCCGGCCAGGAAGAACAGCCCCGCCGTCGAGAAGTGGCCCAGCGCCGCCGCCGGCAGCGAGGCCAAAGTGAGCGCAAACGACGTCCAGGTGAGCGCGTCGGGGCTGACGCGCGCCTTGAGGAACAGGCCGCCGATGGCGCGGAAGCTCCAGTAGAAGGCCTCCATGAGCCAGCGGCCCAGGAGGGCGGTGCCGCTCTCGGAGTCCAGCCGCCGCTCGTCGGTGCGCCCCAGGAACGCGGTGCGCAGCCCGTAGGCGACGATGACCCCGCCCGCGAAGGCCACCACCACCGCGGTGGCCCAGTGCGTGCTCAAGAGGGGTGCGTAGGAGTTCAGCATCACGACCTCCGCGTGGCGCTCCCCGGCTCGGAGACCAGCAGCGTCTTCATCGCCTGCCACACCGCCTGCGGCGCGGCCTGCGCCGAGTCGGGCTCCATCACCTGCAGCGCCGCCGCGGTGTGGATGGCCCCCAGCACCGCGATGGCCCCCGGCCCGGTCGGCAGCGCCGAGTTCACGCTGCCCTCGGCCTGGGCGTCGCGCAGGCACTCCTCGACGAAGGAGAACGAGCGCTGGGAGAGGGCGCGCAGCGGGGCCAGGCCCTCGTCGCCCGCGGCCTCGCGCAGCCGGTCGCTGGTGAGGGCGAGGGCGAACAGCTCGCCGTGCTCCTCCGCCAGCCGCAGCCGGTCCTGGACGAAGCGCTCCAGCCGCTCCAGCGGGGCGTGCCCGGCGGCCGGGGGGAAGAGGGGTTCCAGCCGCTGACACAGGTAGCCCACCGCGAGGTGGACGATCTCCGCCTTGTCGCGGAAGTGGCGGAAGATGGTCGCGTCGGCGATGCCCACCTCGCGCCCCAGCTCGGCGGCGGTGAGCCGCTGCAGGCCGTGCGCGGCGATGATGCGCAGCGCCGCCTCGGCGATCTGCTGGCGCCGGATCTCTCCGGTCTGCCGCTTGGCCGAGGTGGCGGGACGGCTCAAGGTCTCGACCCCGCGCCCAGCCCCTGTCCCAGGTGCTCCACGATCTCCCCGGTGGCGAGCGAGAGCTGGGCCCGGGCCATGTGCACGTTCAGCAGCGCGTCGGCGGAGCCCTTCTTGGCCTGCATGAAGGCGCCCAGCCCCTCGAGCATGTCCTTGGTCTCGCCGGTGCCGGCGGTGTAGGCCGCGGCGGCGAAGACCATCCACTTCTTGGCGGCCATCGTGCCCGCGTCGCTCACCGCGAGGATGCGCTCCGCCTGGGCCAGGTCGTCGCGGCACTTGCGGACCTCGAGCGGGATGCCGGTGGACGCGAACTTCGCGAGCCCGTCCACCTGCTCCACCAGCGCCTGGGCGGTGTCGCCCTTGGCCTTCGCCTTGGCCGGGTCGAGGTCGAACTGCATCGCCACCGCGACGCCGCCGTTGAGCTGGTTGTAGGGGTCGTAGTGGAAGGGGTTGGGGGAGTGGGTGCGCACCGGCGTCCACTTCGCCTCGAGCTGCCCCACCAGGGCCACCACCGGGTAGTTGGCCAGCCGCTCCGCCTCCTCCAGCGACATCGCCGCCTCGCGCCCATGCTTGAGCTGCGAGACCTCGGGCCGCTTTTCCCACGCCCTCTGCACCAGGACCGGGAGCTCCGGGATGGGGACGCCGGGGGCCGGGGGCAGGAGCTTGTCCGCGAGCGCCAGGGGCTCGAGCTCCGGGCGCCCCATGGTGTGCTTCAGCGCCGCCAGCGAGAGGCCGTGCGCGAACTCGGCCTGCACCAGGTACTTGTCCAGCTCGGCGGAGACGTACTTGAGCTTCTGCAGGTCTGCCTGCGTGACCTTGCCCGAGCCCTCCTCGTACATCTCCTGGGCCTTCTCCTGGGCCTCGTTCAAGAGCTTGCGCGCCGAGTCCAGCGTGGGCCGCAGCGTGGCCACGTAGAGGTGCAGGTAGTAGTAGCGCGCCACTTCGAGGGCGACGGCGTTGCGGGTCTGCGTGAGCCGCGCCTCCTCGACCGCCAGCCGCTCCTGCGCCGCCTTCTCCCCGGCCGAGGCGCGGCCGAAGGTGTAGATGGGCTGCATCAGGAGGCCCTGGAACGACAGGTAGGGACCCCAGACGTCGTACTGGCGCTCGACGTCGGCGGCGAGCGGACTGCCGCGGTAGCCGAAGATGGGCGCGGCGAAGGCGATGGCGGAGATCTTCGGGTAGAAGACCGAGCGCACCTCGGCGAGCCGGCCCCTCCACTCGGCGACCTTGCCCTCGGCCTCGGCGACCGTGCCGCTCCCGGCGACGGCCACCGCGACGCAGCTGGCGAGATCGCGGCGGGGCGCCTCGCCCAGCGCCGCCGGGGCCTCGGCGGCCGCGGCGGGGAGGGCCAGACCAACGGCGGTGACCGCCGCGACGACGATGCGGACGGCCGGGGACGTCACTTCGTCCCCTTCTTCAGCTCGGCGGCCTTCTCGTCGAGGATCTTCATCAGGCCGGGGACGCCGTCCTTGTCGAACTTCTTGGAGACCTGGTTCTGGTAGTCCTTCACCAGCGAGTCGCCGTCGAAGAGGATGTCGACGATCTTCAGGCTGCCGGTGCTCTTGGACCAGATGAAGCCCACCACCATCTCCAGGTCCTCCTCGGGGATGTGGACCTTCAGCGGCACCTCGAGGGTCTCGCCCTTCACCTGCTCGGGCTGGAAGGTCAGCTTCGAGGTGGCGAAGAAGTTGCCCGACTTGGGGTAGGCGGTCAGGCGGATCAGCTCCTTGAACTTCGCCTTGAAGGTGGTCAGCTCCTCCGGCTTGAACTTGTCGGCGCGGGGGGCCACCGGCTTGCTCACCAGCACGTCGAAGTCCAAGAAGCCGTCGAGCTCGGTGAAGAGCTTCGCGTTCGTGGCCTTCTCCGCCTCGGTGAGCTTGCCGTCGTCCTGCTTCACCTTCTTGGTGGTGGCGATGAACGCCTCGGTGCGGTCCTTGCCGGGAGTGGCAGGCGCTGCACCGGCGTGGGCCAGCGAAGGGAGGGCGAGGACGGCGACGAGGGCGGCGGCGAGGGCGGCGGCGAGGGCGGTGCGCATCGGGGCTCCTTGGCCTACGGGGTACGCTTCGGCGGACGCGCCGGGACCCCGTTGGATTCACTCGGGAAAGGGGGTGGAGGGCGGGCGGGCCCGCCCTCCACGGTCAGGCAGGGCTCAGCGCTTCGGCAGCGGCAGGTCGTCGCCGTAGTAGTCAAGG
>CAZAIE010001016.1:0-3177 GCA_964485035.1 uncultured Myxococcaceae bacterium
GTATATTCCGCCCGCGCCGGGTTGGCCGCTCCCGCGCCGAGGCCGACGAAACCACATGACCGCCGACCGCTCAGCCACCCTCCAGACCTTGCGTGCCTTCTGCCAGCGCCATCCCTCCTGGGCGCTGTTCGACGAGCCGACCTGCACGCTGCTGGAGGTGGCCTCGGGCAAGCGGCTGCCGCTGCTCTCGAAAGAGCTCACCGGGGTCCTCGAGCGGGTGAACGCCGAGACGGGCGAGCCGTACCTGCTGGTGGAGTTCGGGGACGGGCGCGAGCTGGCGCTGGGGAGCATGGGCGTCGCCTTCCCGCCGGTCGCGCCGGACGTGCCCCAGGCCCCGCCGCTGCCGCCGGTGGTGTGCCTCAAGGACTTCGCGGCCGTCTTCGGGCAGCTCCAGCACGTGGCGGTGGCGCACCGGGACCAGGAGCTGGACCGGACCGGCCTGGACATGATGATGCTCGCGCTGGGCATCCTCGACGGCGCGCGGCGCGTGGGCTTCGACGTGGGCGAGGAGGAGCGGGCGCTGGAGGCGGTGCTCTCCGAGCTCGAGCGCCGGCGCTGAGGTCGCCAGTCCTGACGCGGCGGGCTGCTGGTGGGAGTCGGTGGCCGAAGGCGCGTCCGGGCTGCCAATCCTTGACTTCCAACCCGCCTCACGGCTTCATCCGGCCGCCGGCCGCCGAGCCGGCCCACCCGACCGAGGCAGCCCGATGGCCGAGCAAGCTCCCGCAGCCAGCACCCCCGCCCCCGCCGAGACCAAGCACCCCGGCGCGAAGACCTGGGCAGGGCTCTCCCGGAACCAGTTCCTCGGACTCGCCGCCGCGGTCGTGGTCGCCCAGGTCCCCTTCATTGTCTACTTCCTCCGGGGCGAAGCCGAGGTGACGGCCACGGCGCCGTTCCAGGACGACTTCGAGCGGCCCGCGATCGGCCCGAACTACTTCACCACCGGGGCTCACTGGCGCATCGAGAACGGCGTGCTCCACGCCCCGGGCGCCAAGAACAACCCGCTCTGGCTCAAGGTGCGCCTGCCCGCGGACGTGGCGGTGGAGTTCGACGTGCGCAGCGAGGCCAACGAGGGGGACATCAAGGCGGAGATCTTCGGCAACGGCCGCGATCACGCCTCGGGCTACGTGGTCATCTTCGGCGGCTGGTCCAACTCCACCTCGGTCCTGGCCCGCCTCGACGAGCACGGCCGCGACCGCCGCGAGAACCGCGCGGTGAAGGTGCAGAAGGGCAAGACCTACCGCATGCGCATCCAGCGCAAGGCCACCCTGCTGCAGTGGTACCTCGACGGCGAGCTGAAGATGGAGTGGGACGACCCGGCCCCGCTGCGCGGCTCGGGCCACGACCGCTTCGGCTTCTCGAGCTGGGAGGCCGACCTCTACTTCGACAACCTCAAGGTCACCCCGCTGTAGCCCCGCGGCGCAGCCCGTGGCAGGAATGGGGACATGCTCCCCGCCGCCCTGGTCGCCCTCGCCGTCGCCGCCGCGCCGCCGCTGAACGTCGCGGTCCTCTACTTCGACAACCACACCGGCAAGCCGGAGTTCGAGGTCCTGCGCAAGGGCCTCGCCGACCTGCTCGTGACCGACCTCGCCCAGCTCCCAGGCCTGCGGGTGGTCGAGCGGGAGAAGCTGCAGGAGCTCACGGGCGAGCTCGACCTGCAGCAGACCCGCTACTTCGACCCGCGCAGCGCCCAGAAGGTGGGCCGGATGCTGGGCGCGACGCACGCCGTCACCGGGGCGATGGTGGCGCTCGCGCCGACCCTGCGGCTCGACGTCCGGCTGGTCGAGGTCTCGACCGGGCGGGTGGTGCTGGCACGCAGCGTCACCGGGAAGCCGGAGGACTTCTTCTCGCTCGAGGAGGAGCTGGTCCGCCGCTTCGGCGCGGGCCTGGGCGCGGAGGGCGCGGCCTCGGTGGAGCCGGTCTCGGGCCGCGCCGGAGTCCCCGCGCTGCTCGCCTACTCGCAGGGGCTCGAGCTCGCCGACCGGGGCGATCTGAAGGGGGCCCAGGACAAGCTGGGCGAGGTGGTCCGGACCGAGCCTGGCTTCACGCGCGCCCGCGCCGTGTTCACCGAGGTGATGAAGCGGCTGCGCGAGGCGCAGAAGCGCCGCGGGTCGGCCCAGGCGGAGGCGGAGGCCGCGCTGCAGCGTTCGATCGAGCAGTGGAGCCAGAAGCGGCTCGCCGATTGCGGGACCGAGGACGAGGCCGCCCGCCATCTCTCCTACCGCGCGGCGCGGGTGAACCTCTCCCTGGTCCGGCTGCGCCGGCTGCTTGGGGTCACGAGTCAGCAGGGCACGCTGGTGGGACCGATCTCGGAGCGCCGTGACCGGGCGCAGCTGCAGGTGGCCATGGTCCCTCCCTCGAAGCAGGAGCAGGTGGCGCGGCTGGAGCTGGAGCTGGTCTCGGGCGCCGAGCGGCTGGTCGCCGACCTGCGCGAGTACCGCAAGCGCGGCCGGGTGCTCGGCCTCTCCCTCGAGCTTCCGGAGGAGGACCGGGCGCGGTCGGAGGCCCTCGCGGGCGTCGACCTCGGTGAGTGGAGCTTCGCCACGGTGACCACCGTCGCCGGCGAGACGGCCCGCTTCCTGGTGACCGGCGAGACGCCCTTCTGGAGCGAGGTGGCGCAGTTCGTGGTGCGGCCGGTCCCCGCCGAGCGGGATCCGGGGATGCGCGCGCGCGCGGACGCGCTCTTCGACGCGGCGCTCGCCGAGGCGCCACTGGACTGGGACGCCGACCAGGTCCCGGCGAAGGCCGCCGACGTCCTGGTCGGGCGCGGGGAGGGGCTGCTGCTCGCCGGTCGGCCCGAGGAGGCGCTGGCCCAGTGGCAGCTCTTCCTCGACCGCTACCCCAAGGCGGAGGACTTCCCGCGCGTGTCGCAGGCCATCGAGGACCTCCTGCTCACCTCGGAGGCGGCGGAGCGCGACCAGCGCTGGGTCAAGGACTGCGGAGCGCCGGACGGCCCGCGGCTCGCGGCCCACGCGCGCAGGCTCCATCGGGCGCAGGGGCCAACGGGTCTGCGCTCGCTGGTCGCCTCCCTGGCCGCGTGTGCGAAGCGCTCGGCGGGCTGGGCGCCGTACGTCCACCTCGGGCCGGCCTCGGGTGCGCTGGCCGAGGGCGACTGCAAGACCTACCGCTCGCTGAGGGACGAGGCGGCGAAGGCCAAGGCCCCGTTCTCGGAGCCCGCGC
>CAZAIE010001017.1:0-3171 GCA_964485035.1 uncultured Myxococcaceae bacterium
CGGCGTCGTCATCGCCGTGCTGCTGGGCGGGGTGGGGGTGACCATCGGCGCGTACTTCCTGTTCCGGCACCTGGCGCTGTCCACGGTCGCGCTGGCGGTGTTCGTGACGCTCGTCGCCGCGGCGATGTTCCTGGTCTTCGGCTGGGCCATCGGGATGGCAGAGGGGCGCGCGCTGGACCACGCCTACCAGCGCCAGGTGAAGCAGGAGATCGACGTCTTCCTGGTGACCAAGGGCTACTTCCGCTGCGAGTTCGACATGCTCGCCAGCCGCGTGTTGCCCAAGGACGCGCGCCTGCGGCGCTTCCTCTTCGAAAAGCCCGAGCGTCTGCCCCCGGGCTTCAGCCACGCTGGGTGACGTAGACGCCGGCCACGACCAGGGCGGCGCCGAGCGCGAAGAGGCCGCTCACGGGTGTGCCCATCACCGCCCACGCCAGCGCCGCGGTCGCCACCGGCTGGAGGTTGCCGAACACCGCGACGCGCGAGGCCTCCATCCGCTCCAGGCAGTAGTACCAGAGCAGGTAGGAGAGGAAGGACGTCACCACGCTCAGGAAGGCGACGGAGGCCCAGGCGGCGGCGGGGGCCTCGCGCACGTGCTCGACCGAGGCGGCCAGCGGCGCGAAGGGCAGGGTGAGCAGGCTCCCGGCGAGGGCGGACCAGCAGGTGAAGCGCAGGCCGCCGAAGGCCACGGCCACCGGGCGCCCGAAGGTGCTGTAGAGCGCCCAGGAGAGCACGCCCAGGAAGATGAGCGCGTCGCCGAAGAGGACCCCGGTCTTGCCCTGCGCGCCCTGGTCGCCCAGGACGAGGGTCACACCGCCCAGGGCGAGCGCGAGACCGGCGAGCTTCCACCGGGTCGGGCGCTCGTGGCCGAGCAGGACGGAGAGCACGAAGATGAGGAGCGGGGAGAGGCCGTAGAGGAGGCCGGCGTGCGTGGGCGTGGAGTGCGCGAGCCCGACCAGGAAGAAGCCCTGGTTCAAGGGCATCCCCACGAGCCCCAGGCCGACCAGGCGCAGCCACTCGCTGCGCGGGGGCAGGCGGGGGCGGCCCAGTGCGAGCAGCAGCCCGGCGAAGAGGGGCAGTGCCATCGCGAAGCGCAGCAGCATCACCTCCAGGCCGGTGAACGAGGCCAGGGCGTGCTTGGCGACGAGGTAGGTCGTCGCGGCGATGGCGACCTGCAGGACCAGCAGCAGCCAGAGCCAGCTGGGAGGGCGCTTCACGCTAGGACTCCACGCGGGCGAGCGCCCAGCGCACGGCCTCGCGGACCGTGGGCTCGGGGTCCTCGAGGAGCGCCCGGAGGCCTAGGACCGCCGGGTCGCGCGCGGCGCCGAGGCAGACGAGCGCGTTGCGCCGCATCCCCGCGTGCTGGACCCGCGGGAGCGCGGTGCCTGGGGCGAGCTCGTCCCAGCGCGCGGGGGAGAGCGTGGCCAGCTCCAGCAGGGAGAGACCGGCGACCGGTCGCGGGGCGAAGCGCGGATCGTCGCAGGCGTGGCCGGGGCGGTTCCAGGGGCAGGCGTCCTGGCACGCGTCGCACCCGAAGGCGAGCCGGGCGTGCGGCGCGAGCGCGGAGGGGAAGAGCCCGCGGTCCTCGATGGTCTGGTACGAGAGGCAGGCGCGGGAGTCGACGACGCCGGGCGCGACGATGGCCCCGGTCGGGCACCCGGCGAGGCAGGCGCTACAGGTCCCGCAGCGGTCGGGGTGGGGCGCCGCGTAGCGGTCCACCTCCCGGTCGAGCAGCATCGTCGCGAGGACCACGTGCGAGCCGTGCGCAGGCGTGACGAGCATCCCGCTCCGGCCGATCCACCCGAGGCCCGCGCGCTGGGCCCAGACCTTCTCCATGACCGGGCCGGTGTCCACCGCCGCGTAGTCGTGGACTCCCTGGGCGCGGAACCAGCGCCGCAGGTGCCTCATCCGGTCGCGCATCGTGGCGTGGTAGTCCCGCCCGCGGGCGTAGCGCGCGAGCGGGGAGGGGGAGGCGTGCGCGCGGGTGAGCACGCAGCAGCCCAGCGCCACCACGGTGCGGGCACCGGGGAAGAGCAGGGTGGGGTCGAGCCGTTCGGCGCGCCGCTCGGACATCCAGCCGAGGCCGGCGGCGAAGCCCTGGGCCAGCCAACGGTCGAGCGGGGCGCCGTCGAGCGGCTCGGCGCGGGCGAGGCCGGCGAGGTGGAAGCCCGCGAGGCGCGCCTGCTCGAGGATGGCTTCGGAGGAGAGCATCAGGGCCGCGCATTCTAGCGGCCGGGGGCTGGGGCGTCGCCCGGGCCTTCTACAGCGCCTGCGCCAGGTGCTCGGCGGTGAGGCCGATGCCCGGCTTGCCGTCCAGGCGCTTCACCACCTTGCCGTCCTCGAAGAAGAGCACGGTGGGCACGAGCTCGATGCGGTGCTCGTTCCACAGAGGGTTGTCCTCGTCGTCCAGGACCGCTTCGATCACTTCCCGGCCCTGGAGGTCCCGGGTCCCCTCGACGAACGCCGGCAGGAACCGTCTGCAGAAGGGACACCACGTGGCGTGGAACAGCACCACCGCCTGCTTGGCTGCCACCGCCGCCTGTAGCTCCGCGAGCTGCTCCACGCGCTTCATCCGTGCACCTCCGGTCCCGTGTGAGCCGGGCCCGACTGCTTGGATTCGCAGCTCAGCCGAAGGTCTCGGCGAGCAGGCCCAGCGCCCGCACCCGGTCGGCGATGGCCTCCAGCGCGGGGACCTCCAAGGGCTGGACGAACGGCTCCGCGGTCTTCCGGGCGGCGGTGTAGACCTGCACCCGCTGGATCTGGCAGCCCCCGGCGACCAGCTCCCGCACCCTCTCGGCCCAGGCGTCCAGCTCCGCCTCGGCCGGGGGATCTCCGTGGAGCTTCGCGAACATCGACTGGATCACGATGGGCCGGACGCGACCGGTCGCGAGCAGGTTCGAGAGCACCTTCGCGAGCGGGGTGAAGCTGCGGTCCATGGCCTGGTAGTGGGCGTCGGTGCCGGCGTCGAGCTTGCCCCAGACCTCCAGGCCGTGGGCGTCGAGGAAGGAGAGCGTCTCCACCACCTCGCGCCGGTCGAGCAGCGTCGCGTTGGTGATGAGCACGATGCGCGCGTCCACTCCGGCCCGGGCGCGGGCCTCGGCGGCGATGCGGGCAGCCTCTGGGAACTCGCGGGCCGCGGTGGGCTCGCCGTCGCCGCTGAAGGCGAGGTCGTTG
>CAZAIE010001018.1:0-1196 GCA_964485035.1 uncultured Myxococcaceae bacterium
CGGACGGGTGAACCTCGTGCTCGTCTGCGGCTCCGCCAAACGCCTATTGGTTAGGCAAGCTCTGGAGCTACCTGGCCGCACGCCCCTGGCTCATCTGGTCGGCGGCGATCTTCGGCGCCGCGATCCTGGCGCTGGGACTGACCGGCAACATCCACACCCAGGGCAACGGGGGGCCCACCGCGCTGGAGTGGTCGGTGCTGATCATCCCGGTGGTCATCTGGCTGATCGCCAAGCTCGCCTTCAAGACCGACCTCACCGAGGAGTACCTGCTGGGGACGATCTTCGGCATCCAGTGGGAGTTCCTCACCCTGCCGTACTGGACGTACCTGCCGGACAAGTTCAACGTCCTGGTCTGGAGGACCCAGGACATCCCGCTGCTCGCGCTCCCCGGGTGGGGCACCAACTTCGCGGTGGCGCTGCTCCTCTCGGAGTGGCTGGGCAAGAGGCTCTTCAAGCTCTCCCCGCGCCAGCTCGTCTTCGACTGGCGCGTGCTGCTCACCGACGCCATCGCCATCCAGATCATCGGGAGCGCGGCCGAGTGGCTCTACGGCATCTACTTCGCCGGGTGGCGCTACGAGGTCGACTTCGGGCTCGGGAGGTCGCCCCTCGGCCTGCCGTGGGAGGTGCAGATCGGCTACACCATCGTCTTCTTCTGGTACGGCACGACGATGCGGGTCTGGCGGCTGAAGCTGGAGAAGCAGCTGCCCACGCCGACTCCGCTGTAGCCGTCAGCCGCCCTTGGCGACGGGCGGCACGAACAGCGCGAGCCAGATCGTCCGCGGGCCCGTGCGGCTCACGCGGTGGCGCTGCCGCGCCGGGATGAGCAGCGCATCTCCGGCATGAAGCTCGCGCTGGGCGCCATCGGCGAACTCGAGGGCTGCCGTGCCCTGAAGCAGCGCGACCCACTCGTCCTCGGGCTGGTCGTACCAGAAGCCCGGCGGGCTCACCTGGCCGTCGGAGACGATGCGCTCGAGGCGCGCGCCGGGACGTGAGAGCAGAACGTCCACGCGCTCCAGTCCCGAAGGCGGCGGCAGGCGATCGCGCAGCCCGGTCCCCGGCTCCCGAACCGCGAGCGCCGCCGCGGCCCGGACCGTCTCCTCGAGCGTCGCGTGGACCGGAAAGCCCAGCCGGTGGGCGTGAAAGCGGATGTGGCCGGAGGAGAGCGCTCCGGGCGGCATCCCCAGCACCACCCGCCC
>CAZAIE010001018.1:1206-3167 GCA_964485035.1 uncultured Myxococcaceae bacterium
CCTCGGCTCGCGTGGTGAAGCCCGGCAGCGAGGACGGGTCGCCCTCCGGCCCGAGCGCGAACGGCATCCAGAAGAGGATAGCCCGGACGCCGGCGAGCGCGGCGGTCTCCCACTCGAGCACCCCGCACGAGGTCGCCCGCATGCCGGGCACCGTGCCGGGCCGGCCTCCGAACACCTCGCCCACGACCTCCTCGAAGCGCCGGGACCGGAACTCGGGGAGGACGACCGTTCCGGGGAACTCCGCCTCCTCCAGCAGCCCGATCGCGCGCGCGCGCCAGGGGGTGCGAACCCCGCCCGGAGCCGTCGGACCGGCAAGGAACACCGAGACCCCGAGCACCTCGGGGACCGCGTCGTCGTAGCAGAGCAGCCGCATTGCCTGCAGGGTACCGACCTCCGAACGTGCAGACCACGCCGATCCCCTCGTACCTGCACGGGTATTCCCGCGTGAGCCCGAGGCAGCTGCGCGGCCAACTCAACGGTGCAGCGAGCAGATCCCCCGGTTAGTTTTCCCGCCGGGGAGGGACCATGCACGTCCAGACGTCGGATCAGGCATCGCTGCGCCTCGGGATCGGCGATTACTGCTGCAACTGGGGCACGCACCTCTGCGGGCTGTACGAGACCCCGGCCGAGCGCGACGAGATGCTCTACGGCTTCCTCCACGAGGGCCTGCGCTCGGACGACCTGCTCGCCTTCGTGGTCTCGCCCGACCGGCGCACGGAGTTCGTCTCCACCTGGAACCGGCGCTTCTCCAGCGACCCTCAGGTGGCGGCCGGCGCGCTGCCGCAGCTGCTCTCACCCCACAACCTCTACTTTCCCGACGGCGCCTTCTCTCCCTGGGCGATGGAGCAGGGACTGGCGGGCTTCTACGAGGCGTCCCAACGCGACGGCCGGCGCTGTATCCGCTCCGGGGCGGACATGGACTGGGCGCTCGAGCGCGTCCCCGGCGCGGAGCACCTGATGGCCTACGAGGCGCGCCATCTGCCTCTACGACCTCACCCGGTTCTCCGGCGCGACGATCATGAAGGTGCTGCAGACGCACCCCTTCTGCCTGAGCGGTCGGGTGATCACCGAGAACCCGTACTACCGCGACCCGGTGTGCTGGCTGCGGAGCAACGCCCCGCAGTTCCTGGAGGCGTCCTGAGCCACGCGTCCCTCCCCAGCGACCTGCTGCTGTTGATGGTGAACCTGGCCCAGGTCCGCGAGCCCGAGCGCATGGGGGCGCTGTTCGTCGAGGCGCTTTCCGCGGCGCTTGCGCCAGCGAGGTTCCGCCTCGAGCCTGCGGGAGCAACGGGACGCGCGTTCGAGGTCCGTCCTGGGACGGTCCTGGCGATCCAGGACGGCGAGCTCGAGGCCCCGGAGCTGGCGGCGGTGGCGAACGGCGCACGGCTGCTGGGACTGCTCCAGGACCGAGCCGACGTCGAGCGGCGGCTCGAGGAGCGGGTGGCTGCGCGCACCGCCGAGCTGGCGCAGAGCGCCGAGCGCTTCCGGCGCCTGTTCGACTCCAACGCGGGCGGGGTGCTGGTGCAGGCCGCCTCCGGAGAGATCGTCCAGGTGAACCCCGAGGGCTGCCGCCTGCTGGGGCTGCACCGCGACGAGGTGCTGGGCCGCTACTCCGCTGACCCCGGCTGGCGCTGCGTCTTCGAGGACGGCCGCCCCGCTCCCGGCGAGGAGCATCCTTCCATGGTGGCCCTGCGCACGGGACAGCCTGTGCGCAACGTGGTGCTCGGCGTGCACCACGGGAAGGACTCCTTCCGCTGGCTGCTGGTCTCGGCCGAGCCCATCTGCGAAGGCGGCGTCGCGCGGGAGGTCTTCGTCACCTTCCAGGACGTGACCGCGATGAAGAGAGCCGAGGAGGAGCGGCGCAGGCTCGAGGCGCAGCACCTGCAGGCGCAGAAGCTGGAGAGCCTGGGGGTGCTCGCCGGAGGCATCGCCCACGACTTCAACAACCTCCTCACCGGCGT
>CAZAIE010001019.1:0-3167 GCA_964485035.1 uncultured Myxococcaceae bacterium
ACCTTCAACAACACCACGGCCTGGGCCAACGACGGCGACTCGACGGCCACCGCGGCGGTGGACGTGATGGGCGTCCCTGGCCAGACCGGGAACGCCTGGGCGCGCGACCTCTCCGACGGCGACGTGGACTTCGGCTGGACGGTGACCTTCGCCGGGCCCGCGACGAACCCCACCTTCGCGCCCTTCGACCTGCGCTGCCCCACCGGCCAGTGGTCGCCGACCGGCGAGGCGCCCTGCACCCCATGCCTCGCGGGCTACTACGCCCCCGCCCTCGGGATGGACAACTGCACCCCTTGCCCTGCGGGCTACGTCTCGTCCGCCGGGGCGGCCGCTTGCACGCTGTGTTCGCCGGGCACGTTCTCCGTCAACAGCGGGTCCGCGACCTGCCAGGACTGCCCTGCCGGGTTCGCCTGCACCGGCGGCAGCACCATCCTGGCCTGCCCCGCGGGCCGCTACGCTCCCCCGGCCGCCTCGATGTGCACCGACTGCTCCCCCGGCACCTTCACCGCCGCCACCGAGTCCACCGCCTGCGTGGACTGCGGCCCCGGCTACATCGCGCCCGCCGCCGCGGCGACCTCGTGCTCGGCCTGCTCGGCGGGCACCATCGCGCCGGCCCCGGCCTCGAGCAGCTGCACCCTCTGCACCCCAGGCACCTTCTCCACCGGGACCGCCAGCGTCGAGTGCACCCAGTGCAGCGGCGGCACCTTCTCCAGCACCTCCGGCTCGACGAGCTGCCAGGACTGCCTCGCCGGGACGTATTCCACCTCGGGCGCGGCGACCTGCACCAACTGCCTGAGCGGCGCGGTCTCCCCCGACCGCGCCACCAGCTGCACCACCTGCACCGCGGGGTCGTACGCCAACACCACCACCTGGACCTGCGTCGACTGCCCCAGCGGCACCTACGCCGACCAGAGCGGCGCGACCGCCTGCACCCTCTGCGCGGCAGGGAGCTACTCGCCGACGACTGGCACGACTGCCTGCACCCCCTGCTCGCCGGGGACCCACGCCGAACTCGCCGGCGCCATCAGCTGCGAGCTCTGCGTGGCCGGCACCTTCGCGACGAACTCCGGCTCGCCGACCTGCACCGCGTGCGCCCCAGGGACCTACGCGGGGACCGCCGGCACCACCGTCTGCGACACCTGCTCCGCGGGCTCGTACTCCCCCGCCCAGGCGACGGCGTGCAGTGACTGCGTCGCCGGCACCTACGCACCGGCCGGCTCGGGCTCGTGCCTTTCCTGCGCGCCCGGGAGCGTCTCGCCGGACCGGGCGCCGACCTGCACGACCTGCAGTGCGGGCTCGTACGCCAACACCACCACCTGGACCTGCACCGAGTGCCCCTCCGGCGCCTACTCCGCGCAGTCCGGGGCGATCGCATGCGCCTTCTGCGCGCCGGGCAGCTACTCGCCGACCAACGGAGCCACCAGCTGCCTCGCCTGCGATCCGGGTTCCTTCAGCGGCACCAGCGGCGCCGACGCGTGCACCCCCTGCGCGCCCGGCAGCCACGCCTCTTCCAGTGGTGCCGCGAGCTGCACGAGCTGCGCGGCCGGCAGCTACTCGTCGTCCCCTGGCGCCATCACCTGCGACGCGTGCAACCCGGGCACCTACGCCGCCTCCCCCGGCGCCACGGCCTGCTCCCTGTGCGCCGCCGGCACCTCCGCGGGCAGCGCCGCCTCGGCCTGCACCACCTGCGCGGCCGGGAGCGTCTCCGAGGCCGGCGCGGCGACCTGCACCAACTGCGCCGCAGGGACCTTCGCCAACACCACGACCTGGACCTGCGACGGGTGCCCCGTGGGCACCTTCTCCGCGAACGCCAGCGCGACCGCGTGCACGCCCTGCGCGGCGGGCTCCTACGCGTCCTCCGCCAACTCCACCGGCTGCACCCCCTGTGACGCCGGGACGTTCGCCGGGACGACGGGCTCGGCCTCGTGCTCCCTGTGCGCCGCGGGCAGCTACTCCGCGGGCGGGGCGACGGCCTGCACCCCCTGCGCGGCGGGGACCTCCACCAACAGCGCTGGCTCGACGGCCTGCACCCAGTGCGCGGCCGGCACCTTCGCCGCGCCCGGCGCCACGAGCTGCAGCCCCTGCCCCGCCGGGACCTACGCCGGGGCCGGAGCAGGGAGCTGCACCACGTGCCCGGCCGGGAGCATCGCGGCGACGCCCGGCAGCACCGAGTGCACGCCGTGCGACGCCGGGACCATCCCCACGGCCGCCCGCACCTCGTGCGTCGCGTGTCCCGCCGGGACGTACGCCGCAGCCGGAGCCGCCGCCTGCACCCCGTGCTCTGCGGGGCACGTCTCCACGACCGGCGCGGCGAGCTGCACCGCGTGCGCCGCGGGCACCTACGCGAATGCCGGACAGTCGGAGTGCGTGCCCTGCCTGCCCGGGACCATCGCGGCCCAGTCCGGCGCGACGAGTTGCACCGCATGCGCCGCGGGCACCTACGCCATGAGCTCGGGCCTGACCACCTGCACCCCCTGCGCGGCCGGCTACAGCAGCGCCGCGGCCGCAAGCACGTGCACCGCGTGCGCCGCTGGGACCTTCGCCGCGAATCCAGGTTCGGCCACCTGCACTTCCTGCAGCGCGGGGACCTCCTCCAACGGGACCGCCGCGACGAGCTGTGGGCCCTGCGCCGCCGGGACCTACGCCGGAGCAGGGGCGGGCACGTGCAGCACCTGCGCAGCCGGAACCTCGTCCGGAGCGGGGGCCGCTTCCTGCACCTCGTGCGCGGGAGGGACGTACGCCGCCGCGGGCTCCGCGTCTTGCAGCGAGTGCAGCGCTGGCACCTTCTCGACCCCCGGCGCGGCGAGTTGCACGGCCTGCGCCGCGGGAACCTTCGCCGCCGCGGGAGCGAGCACCTGCACCCCGTGCGCAGCCGGCAGCGCCTCCGCAGGAGGATCCGCGACCTGCACGCCGTGCCCCGCCGGGACCTTCGGCGCAACCGCCGGCCTCGCGATCTGCGCGCTCTGCGCCGAGGGAACCTTCAGCGCCAGCCCGGGAAGCCTCGCCTGCTCGGCCTGTCCCGCGGGAACGACCTCGGGAACTGGCGCGACGGCCTGCAGTCCGATCCCGACCGACGCCGGAACGCCCGGTCCCGACGCCGCCCAGCCCGGTCCCGACGCCGCCCAGCCCGGTCCCGACGCCGCCCAGCCCGGTGCCGACGCCGCCCA
>CAZAIE010001020.1:0-3161 GCA_964485035.1 uncultured Myxococcaceae bacterium
GCCGGGCCCGGCGCGTCTGGCTGCCTGCGTACGTGTGCGAAGAGGTCGCGACCGGGGCCCAGGCCTCGGGTGTGGAGGTGGCGTGGTACCCGGTTGGTCTTGGACTCGAGCCTTCCGGAGCGGTCTTGGAGCAGGCGACCTCGGGGGACGCGGTGGTTGCCGTCTGCCACTTCGGACGTCCCGTCTGCGCGTCGTTCAGCCAAGCCCTCGCCGCCCGGCCCGACCTGGTGCGGATCGAGGACCGGGCGCAGGCCTTCGACCCCAGCGACTCGGAGTGGGCCGACTGGGTCTTGTACAGCCCCCGCAAGCTGCTGGGCGTTCCCGACGGAGGGCTGGCCTGGGGACGCAACAACTGCCCTGAGCTGGAGGGCCCCCGCTTCGGCTCCGAGGAACTCTCCCGTCTCGTGCTCCCCGGCCTGCTGCGGCTCGAGGACCCGTCCATGCAGCAGGGGCAGTACGCCGCCTACCGGCACAGCGAGGACGGCATGCTGGTGGAGCCCCGACCGGCCACGGCGCTGACCCGCGCGTTGCTGAAGCGCTTGCCGCATCCCGCCATCGCCGCGAAGCGCCGGGCCAACGCGGGCAAGCTGCATGCGGCCCTGGGCGCGGTGCACCTGTGGGGGGCGGAGGCGCCGGCGTGGACTCCTCTGGGCTACCCCATCCTCGTGGAGGACCCGGCCCGGCTCGCCGACCGCCTCCGGGAGCGCGGCATCTTCTGCGCGCGCCATTGGCGTACCCTGCCATCGCCGCCTGGCTTCGAGGCGGAGCACGAGCTGGCGCGCCACGAGCTCACGATCCCCTGTGACCAGCGCCTGGGCCCCAGCGACGTCGAGCGCATTGTTTCGGAACTGGCCGAGGCCGGTTCGTTGGTATCGCCCGTTTCATCGCGAGGATGAAGATGAAGAAGTTCTCCGAGCCGATCTACGTCACCCGCCCCGTGCTTCCCGACCGTGCCGAGTTCGGGAAGTCCATCGACAAGATCTTCGAGTCGCAGTGGTTGACGAACATGGGGGCGTTCCACCAGGCGCTCGAAGGCGAGCTCAAGGGCTTCCTCGGGGTTCCCCACGTGTCGCTGTTCAACAACGGGGCCATCGCCCTGCTGGTGGCGCTCAAGGCGCTGAGCCTGCCGAAGAACTCCGAGGTCATCACCACCCCGTTCACTTTTGCGGCGACGCCGCACGTGGTCGCGTGGAACGGCCTGCGGCCCGTCTTTGCCGACATCGATCGCGAGACCTTCACGTTGGATCCCGAGGCGGTTCGGCGGGCCATCACGCCCAACACGTCCGCGATCCTCGGGGTGCACGTCTTCGGGTTCCCGTGCCACGTCGACGCGCTGGAGGCCATCGCCAAGGAGCATGGACTGCAGGTGGTGTACGACGGGGCCCACGCGTTCTCGACGAAGATCGGGGACCGGTCGATCGGCCGGTGGGGCGCGCTCACCATGTTGTCGTTCCACGCGACCAAGCTCTTCAACTCGCTGGAGGGTGGAGCGCTGCTCTACGACGACCCGGCCCTGGAGCAACGCATCAAGGACCTGCGGAACTTCGGGATCCGCGGCGAGTTCGAGGTTTCCGACATCGGCATCAACGGGAAGATGAACGAGGTGCAGGCTGCCTTCGGGCTGCTGAACCTGCGGCAGGTCGCCCACGAGCAGGCGCTGCGGGCCGAGATCCACGCGCTCTACCGGCGCGAGCTCGCGACCATCCCGGGGCTGACGGTTCCTAACTTCCCATCCGGAGTCAGCAACTCGTACCAGTACTTCCCGATCCTCGTGAAGAGGACGAGCCGGATGTCGCGGGATGTGGTGTACGACCGACTGCGCGAGGCCAATGTCTGGACGCGGAAGTACTTCTACCCGCTCTGCTCGACGTACGTGCCCTACCGCGAACTGCCCTCCTCTGCGGCGGAGAACCTCCCAGTGGCCAACTCGATCGCGGACGAGGTCCTCTGCCTGCCCTTCTATGGCCACCTGGGGCTGGAGGCGGCCGGCGAGATTGCCTCCATGATCCGCGAAGTCATGAGCTAGAGCGGCGACCCATGCGGCGTGGCCTGACGAGCGACGTTCTCGACGAGGCCATCCGCGCGGTCGGCCTGGCGCGGCGGGTCTGGCGGTCGCAGCACGCAAGGCCGCGTTGCGCGACGGGCCCCCTCACCGTGGTGGTCGAGGTGGCGTCGCTCGAGAGCGGCGGCCTCGAGACCGTGGTGAGGGACCTGGTCCTCTCGCTGGATCGCACGCACGTGCGTCCCATCGTCGCCTGCGTGGAGTCGGCCGGGCGGATCGCCCAGGAGATCGAACGGGGAGGGGTGCCGGTCCACGTCTTGGGGAGGCGCCCCGGGGCCCTGGAGTGGCTCCTCGAGCGCGAGCGGGCGGACGTGCTGAACGCCCACTACTCGCTCTTCGGCATCCCCGTGGCGGCGAAGCTGGGCATTCCCCAGGTCCACGTGCTGCACAACAGCTACCTCTGGCTCGACGACGGGGGCGCGAGGCGCTTCGCCTGGGCCTTCACCAAGGTGGATCGCTTCGTCGCCGTGTCGTCGTCGGTCGCGGAGTACTCGCGGCGGCGCTTCGGGCTGCGAGACGTCGAGGTGATCCCGAACGGTGTCGACGTGGAGGGGCTCCGGACGGGCGAGCGGGCATCGCTGCGCGGGCAGACCCGAGCGGAGTTGGGCCTCGACGACGCCTTCCTCTTCCTCTGTGCCGGGCGCTACGAGCCCAGGAAGGGCCACGTGGCTGCCATCCGGGCCATCGCGCGGATCGCGGCAGAGCACCCCCAGGCGGTCCTGGCCTTCGCCGGAGACGTCCCTGACGAGCAATACCTGGCCGACTGTCGTCGGGAGGCCGAGCGGGCGAGAGTGGCGGCGCGGGTACGCTTCCTCCCGTTCCGTCGGGACATCGAGCGGCTCTTCGCAGCGGCGGATGCGTTCGTCCTCCCCTCGCTGGTCGAGGGGTCGAGCCTGGCGGCGTTGCAGGCGGCTGCTGTGGGCTTGCCGCTGCTGCTCACCGACGTGGGAGCAGCGAGCGACCTGCTACGGGCTGGGGCCGCAGGGATCGTGGTGCCGCCCCACCTCGAGGACCTGACCAAGGCGACGGCCCGAGAGATCGCACGGGCCGAGCGGGGGCCGTCGGAGCGGGTGGTTGGGGCCCTGGCGGAGGGTATGCA
>CAZAIE010001021.1:0-3157 GCA_964485035.1 uncultured Myxococcaceae bacterium
GTCCATGCCCACCCCGCGACCGGACACGTCGGTCACGGCCGGGGCGGTGGAGACCCCAGGGAGGCAAGCGAGCAGGAAGGCCTCGCGCTCGCTCATGCCCGCGGCACCTTCCTCGGTGACCAACCCGCGCTCCACGGCGATAGCCTTGAGCCGGGCCGCGTCCATGCCCCGGCCATCGTCTTCGATCTCCAAGAGGACGCGGTCCCGGTCGCGGCGGGCGGCGACCACGATGCGGCCCCGCGGCCCCTTCCCCGCCTTGGCGCGGTCCTCCGGCGTCTCCATCCCGTGGTCGATGCAGTTGCGCAGGATGTGCAGCAGCGGGTCGGCCAGCTCGTCGAGGATGGCGCGGTCCAGCTCGTTCTCCGCGCCGGTGACCACCAGGTCCACCTCGCAGCCCTTGCGCCGCGCCAGGTCGCGGGCCGTGCGCGGCAGCCGGTCGGTGATCAACGAGAGCGGGGTCATCCGCGCGCCCATCACCTTGTCGTGCAGGTCCTTCACCAATGCCCGCAGCCGATCCACCCCGCCCTCGACCGGGGCCTTGTGCGCCTCCGGCAGCGACTTGGTCAGCTCGCGCAGGTGGGCCACCGCCAGCAGCAGCTCGCCGGCGGAGTCCAGGAAGTAGTCGAGGAGCTCGGTCTTCACCCGCACCGTGCGCGGCGCCTCCACGCCCACCGGACGCGGAGCCTCCGGCTCGGGGCGGGGGGCGGGAGCGAGCTTGGGCTCCACCGGGGTGATGTCCACCGCCTCGAGGTCGGCCACCGTCCCCAGCGCGCGCCGGAGGGTGTCGGCGCCATGGGCGCCCTGCACCTCTATCTCCAGCGAGAGCACGCCGTCCGGGATACGCCCCGCCTTCAGGTCCTCGAGGGGCGGGTGGACGTCGAAGACGTTGCCCAGGGCAGCGAGCTTCTTGTGCACCAGGAAGGCGCGCACCCCGGGGACCACGCACGAGGGGGCGATCTTCACGCGCACCTGCAGGTGCGGCGGCAGCCCGGCGGGCGGCGGGTCGGGGAGCACCGGGACCGGCTCGGGCAGCACCGCCACCGCGGGGACGATGCGCGTGGGCGCGGGGGCCGTGCCGGTGAGGGCCAGCAGCCGCTCGCTGAGCTTGGTGATGAGCGCCGCAGCGTCGGGCCAGGGCTGCCCTGCGCCAGCGGCCCGGACCATGGCGCTGAGCTGATCGGTCGCTGCCAGCAGCACGTCGGTGGTGTCGGCGTTCATCGCCTCGGGGCGGGCGCGCACCTGGGCGACCAGGTCCTCGACGCGGTGGGCGAGCACGGCGATCTGTTCGAAGCCCATGGACGCGGCCATGCCCTTGACCGAGTGGGCGTGGCGGAACATCGAGTCCACCACCTCGCGACTCTTCTCGCGCTCGAGGCGGACCAACTCCCGGGAGAGGGCCTCCAAGTGCTCGGTGGCCTCGGAGGCGAACAACCCGAGGTACTTCGACATGTCGATGGGCATGGGCGCCCCCGACTAGTCGCCGAGGACCTTCTTCACCACCGCGAGCACGTCCTCGGCCTTGAAGGGCTTCACGATGAAGTCGCTGGCGCCGGCCTCGATGGCCTCCATCACCAGGGACTCCTGACCGAGGGCACTGCACATCACGATGAGGGCGTTGGGGTCGAGCTTGACGAGCTCGCGCGTGGCCTCGATGCCGCTCTTGAAGGGCATCACGATGTCCATCGTCGTGAGGTCCGGCTTGAGCTCCTTGTACTTCTCGATGGCCTCGAGACCGTTGGCGGCTTCACCCACCACCTCGAACCCGCCGGACGCGAAGATGTCCTTGATCATGTTCCGCATGAAGATCGCGTCGTCGACGATGAGGATGCGCTTCGCCATTCCCTGCCTCCGGACCTGCGCGGAGTGTACGGCGCCGTAAGGAGCGGGAAACCTAGCACGGGCCTTGGGCGCCCTCAAGTTGGGGAAATCAGGCGGCTTCACGGTGCGTGACACCCCAGTCGGGTCCCCAGGCACTGGAGGGCGCTCCCAGGAGTTGCCAATCCGGCGCGGGTGGCCGATAAGAGCCGCCATGAAAAAGCTGAGCAACCGCGCGCTGGTGGTCTGTGTGATTGCCATCCTCCTGGGGATCGCCGCGGACCAGGCCACGAAGATCTGGTCGGTCACGGCCCTGGCCGGAGGCCGGCGACTCGAGGTGATCCCCAAGGCGCTCGCGTTCGTGTACGTCGAGAACCCGAACGCCGCGTTCGGACTTGGCAACTGGCTTCCCCCGGAGCTGAAGGTCTACGCCCTGCTCGCGCTGACCATCGCGCTGACCCTGGGGCTGTGCGTGATGCTGCTGCGCACCCCCGACCTGCCCAGCCAGATCGGCTTCGCCGCGACCATCTCCGGGGCCATTGGGAACATCATCGACCGCATCCAACTCGGATACGTCCGCGACTTCATCTACTGGCACGGCGGCTTCTCCTGGCCGAACTTCAACGTCGCCGACATGCTCGTCGTCTGCGGCGTGGGGGTGCTGCTCGTCTTCGGGAGCAGAGCCGAGAAGCGGGCGAAAAGCGCGACCGCGGGTGATGAGAAGAGGTAGTCCTCGAACCTGGCACCAGCGGCACCAGCGTCCCCCTCGAACCTGGCACCAGCGTCCCCTCGAACCTCCCCTCGAACCTGGCACCAGCGTCCCCTCGGACCTGACCTCACTCCCGCGCCATCCCCGATCGGGAGTTCGGATCCTTCTTCCACTCCAGTCCGTCGCGGTCCCGCGGGTCGGTGAACCGCTCGTAGTCCGTCTCGGGAGAAGGCGGCGTGCGCTGCTGGCCGTCCTTGGGCCCGAGGATCTCGTAGATGAGCCCCCCGCCCCGCTCCACGCGCAGGAGCACCGGGCGCTCGCGCTCCCAGCGCCGCACCTGCCGCCACCCGCAGAGACTCTCGCGGGGGCTGGTGTAGAGGAACGGCGCCTGGTCGAAGCCCCGCTCCTGCACCTCCACGAAGTGGAAGCTCTCCCCGCCCTGCAGGTTGAACATCGCGTGGCTGCGCCCGGGCCCGCAAATCCCGATCGGCTGGTTCCCCGGGTTCAGCCGCCGCAGGTCCCGGAACGCGTCCCGTGCCGAGGAGAACCAGTAGTCGCCCTCGGTACCGTTCACGCGGATGTCCTGCGGCGGCCCGATGCGGAACAGCCCCTTCTGCTGCGCCCCTCCCAGCC
>CAZAIE010001022.1:0-3146 GCA_964485035.1 uncultured Myxococcaceae bacterium
GGGCCACCGCGCATCCGCTTCTGCAGCTGGCCGTACCCGGGGGCGACGAAGGTGACGAAGTGGTCGCCGGGCGAGAGCCCCTTGACCTCGAGCGGGGTGATGCCCCGGTAGGTCCCGTCGACGAAGACGCGCGCCGGAGCCGGCTTGGAGACCACCTGCGCCGTGAGCTCTCCCCGCTTGGCGAAGTCCTCCCGCTTGGCGCGGACCTGGGCCAGGAAGTCGGGGGTGAAGGCGTTGGGGTCGAAGACGGCCTTCGCCCCCACCGGGAGCAGCAGGTTCAGCTCCGCCATCGCCGCCTTGTTCTGTGCGTTGGCGAGCAGCGCCGCGATGCGCAGGGTCCAGGCGGCGACCAGGGAGTCCAGGTGCTGCGTCAGGTCGGACCTCTCCCACGCCCTGAGCGACCGATCGCAGTCCTCGGCGGCCTTCTGTACCTCCAGCTCGTCGTAGGACTTCTTGGCCGACTCGTAGGCGGCGCGGGCCTCGGTCGCCTTGACCTCCCTGGCGCGGTACCCCGCCGGGTCCAGGAGCCGCCCCAGGTCCTGGAAGTCGAAGCCGGGGACGCGGCGGGCCACCTGCTCGCCTATCCAGGAGACCCGGGCGGCGGCGACGGCGCTGGCCTCGTCCAGCGGGAACGAGGCGATCACCAGGCTGGGCCTCAGGGTCGGGTTCCCTGAGCCCGCCGCCCAGGCCGGCGGGGCGGCAAGCAGGCCGACCAGGAGCGAGGCCACCGCACGCAGGCCGGTGCGGTGGGGACCGAAGCAGAGGTTCGTCATTTCGCGTTCGTGGGCTTGGGCGGGCTCGCCGCCTTGAAGATCTGCCAGGTGCGCAGGTAGTCGAGGGCAGTGGAGAGCAGCGGGTCCTCGCCCGGCTTCACCTCCGGCTCGGGACCCGCGGCGGCGCTGGTGGCCGGGGGGGGCTTCCCGTCCTCGGACTTGAAGTGGTTGCGCAGGTCGACCTCGCGCACCCCTGCCCCGCCCGCCTTCACCACCACGTCGGGCTGGATGCCCCGCTCCTGGATGCTGCGGCCCTTGGGGGTGTAGTAGCGCGCGATGGTGAGCTTCAGCCCGCTCCCGTCGTCGAGCTCGATGAGCGTCTGCACGCTGCCCTTGCCGAAGGTGGTCTGTCCCATGATCACCGCGCGCCCGTGGTCCTGCAGCGCACCCGCGACGATCTCCGAGGCCGACGCCGAGCCGCCGTTCACCAGGACGATGAGCGGGTAGGCCGGCTCGGTCTCGCGGTCGTGGCTCTTCTCCTCCTCCACGTGGCGGCCGCCGCGTCCCTTGGTGGTGACGATGACCAGGCCGCCGGGCAGGAACCGGTCGCTCACCTTCACCGCCTGGTCGAGCAGGCCGCCGGGGTTGTTGCGCAGGTCCAGCACCAGCCCCTTCAGCTCGCCCTTGTTCGCCCGGCGCAGGTCGTCGAGCGCCTTCTTCAGGTAGCGGTCGGTGTTCTCCTGGAAGTTCTTCACCTTCACGTGGCCGTAGCCGTCGAAGAGCCGCCCCTCCACCGAGACGATGCGGATGTGGTCGCGGATGAGGACCATCTCGCGGGGCTCGGTGAAGCCCTCGCGCTGGATGGTGAGCACCACCTTGCTGCCCGCGGGGCCGCGCATGCGCGTGACCGCGGTGGCCAGGTCCATGTCCGCGGTGTCCTCGGCGTTGATCTTGAGGATGACGTCGCCGCTCTTGATGCCCGCGCGCGAGGCCGGGGTGTCGTCGATGGGGGCGACCACCACCAGCACCTCGGTCTTGGCGCCGCCCCGGACCTGCACCTTGGAGGTCAGCTCGATGCCCAGGCCCCCGAACTCGCCGGAGGTGTCGACCTTCATGTCCTTGAAGATCTCCGGGGGCATGTACGCGGTGTGCGGGTCGAGCGTGCCGATCATCCCCTTGATCGCACCCTGCAGGAGCTGCTTCTCCGAGACCTCCTCGACGTAGTTGTTCTGCACGTACGAGAGCACGCGAGTGAAGATGTCGAGCTGCTTGTAGGCCTCGTTGCCCCCGGCGGCGTGGACCGCGCGGTCCGCGGCCATCCCGCCCAGGAAGGCGAAGGGCGCGAGCAGCAGCACGGTCCCCAGGGTCGAGCGCGGGCTTCGTCGGGCCACGGCGGCGTCTCCTCTCCGGGTACGGCAGCGGGCACAGCTTAGTACCGGCCCGCGCGCACCGGAATCGGATTCTCCCGCCGTCAAGCCACCCCGGACCCTGGGAGTCAGGCCGGGTGTCGTTGCTGCTCGAACGGTTCTCGGTCCTCGGACTTCAGGCTTCGGGCTTCGGGCTCCGGGCTTCAGGAGCAGGAGCAAAGCAAAGCCTGGGGCCTGGAGACGTCCGTTCGGCGTGACGGGACTACTTCTTCACCGCGGCCAGGACCTCGTCGGCGTGCTTCACGGGATCGACGTCGTCAAAGAACTTCACCACCTTGTGGTCCGCGTCGAGCAGCACGCTCTGGCGCTTGAACCACCCGAAGATCGGCACCGTGGCGATGTCGAAGGCCTTCGCCACCTTCCCGTCCTCGTCGGCCAGGAGGTCGAATGGCAGGCGGTGCTTCTTCTTGAACGCGAGGTGGCTCTCGGAACCCTGCTTGGAAACCCCGAAGATGACCACGCCCTTCTCGGTGTAGCGGTCGAAGGCGTCGCGCAGGACGCAGGCCTGCTTGGTGCAGCCGGGGGTGTCGTCCTTCGGGTAGAAGTACAGCAGCACCGGCTTCCCCTTGAGGTCCGAGAGCCGCACCTCCTTGCCGTCCTGGTTCTTCGCGGAGACGTCCGGCGCCTGGGTCCCCGGGGGGAGACCTCCGAGCACGAGGGTCAAGAGCAGTGCGTTCATCGAGGGCTCCCGTGCGGCTTTGCAGTGCCGCGTCTGGGCATTCGATGCACGCGCCACCCTCCGGTTGCAGCCGTCGTGGCCCGTTCAGGGGGCCGCGAGCCACACCGCGGGGTCCACTGGCTTCCCCTTCTCGCGGATCTCGAAGTAGAGGTACGCGCCCTTGAGCGAGCCGGTGTCCCCCACCGTCCCCAGCACGTCCCCTTCCGCGACCTCGTCCCCCACCGCCTTCTGCAGCGCCCCGAGGTGGGCGTAGAGCGAGTGGCACCCGTCGCCGTGGTCGACGATGGCCAGGTTGCCGTAGCCGCGGAAAGGCCCGGCGTGCACGAC
>CAZAIE010001023.1:0-3145 GCA_964485035.1 uncultured Myxococcaceae bacterium
ATAGCTATCCAGCCCATAGCCGCCCCCGCCTAGGCCCCGACCAGCACCTCTGCCCCGACGAGCACCACACCCGCGAGTCCGTTGACCCCCGGCGTGGCGAAGCGCTTCGAGCTCGACGACGGGACCTCGTCCAAGTTCTGGGAGATCCGCGTCGCTGGCGTCGAGCAGTACGTCTCCTTCGGCCGCATCGGGACCAACGGCCAGACCAAGCTCAAGACCTTCGGGTCCGAGGCCGAGGCGCTGCGCGACGCAGAGAAGATGATCGCGGAGAAGACCGGTAAGGGCTACGAGCCGGTCGAGGGCTGAGCCGCACCGACCACCCGGTCCTCCACGAACTGCTCCACCCGCAGCGCGAGCAGCTCCGGCTGCTCGATGAGCGCCGCGTGCGTCCCGTTGGGGATGACCAGCAGCTCCGCCCCGGGGATGGCCCGCGCCATCTGGTGCGCGAGCCGGATGGGCGTGAAGCAGTCCTTCTCTCCGGCCACCACCAGCGTGGGCACGCGGATCTTCGGGAGCAGGTCGGTCGCGTCGTGGTCCTGCAGGCTCTGGCCCAGGGCGACGTACGTCCGCAGGTCCATGCGGGCGAGCTGCTCCATGAAGGCGACCATCAGCGGGTGCGGCGCCAGGGCGTGGTCCACGATGCCCAGGAGCCGCGCCCCCCGCTCGGCGAGCCCCGAGAGCATCACCTTGCCCGCGACCGCGCCCGCGAGCCCCGGCGCCACCCGGACGATGGCCTTCACCGCGGCGAAGGCGGCGAGCGAGGCGCGGGTGTCGAAGAAGGTCTCCAGCGTCCTCCCCGCCGTCGCGAGCGTGGGGATGAGCGCCGCGATGTCCTCGGGACGCCGCCGGTAGTACTCCAGCGCGACCTGGCCTCCCATCGAATGGCCGATGAGCACCGGGCGGGTGATGCCCAGGCCCTTGAGCAACGCCTCCAGGTCGTCCACGCACGTCTCGATCGATACCGCGCCGGGGTCGCGCGGGGCGTCGCTGCGCCCGTGGCCACGGTAGTCCCAGCGCACTACACGGTAGTGGGCGCAAAGGCGGTGGGTGAACGGCTCGAAGAAGGCCATGGTCACGCCGATGCCGTTCAGGCAGACGATGGTCGGGCGGTCGGCCGCCCCCTCGCCGTCGCTGCGGAAGTAGAGCCGCAGGCCCTGGGGACCGTCGACGTAGCCTTCGCTTGTTCGCTCGCCCATGGGGACCCTTCATGCACGGCGGCCGCGGCCCGGGTGTGGGTCGCGGCCGTCGGCGATGCCTGCTCGGGCGCTACTCGCGCTCGACGATGTTGAACTCCGTACGGCGGTTCTGGGCGCGACCCTTCTCGGTCGCGTTGGAGGCGATGGGCCGGGTCAGGCCGTAGCCCGCCGACTCGACGCGCGCCGGGTCGATGCCCTTGCTGAGCAGGTACTTCATCACCGACTCCGCGCGGGCCGACGAGAGTTTCATGTTCATCTTCGCGCCGCCCACCGAGTCGGTGTGCCCCTCGATGCGCACCTTCTTGATGCCCGGGTAGTCCTTCAGCACCTGGATGACCTCGTCCAGGATCTTGAAGCTCTGGGCGCCCTTGATGGTGGCCTTGGCGAACTCGAAGTTGATCTGCTGCTTGATCTCGATGCGGTCCTTCTTCACCACCACCAGCGACATCTTGCGCGGGCAGCCGTTCTTCTTCGGATCCGGGTCGGGGATGCCCGGCTCGTCGGGGCACGCGTCCTGGTCGTTGGTGATGCCGTCCTTGTCACGGTCGAGCTCGGGGCAGCCGTGCTTGGTCGGGTCGGCGTTCGGCAGGCCCGGCTCGTCGGGGCAGGCGTCCTGCCAGTCCGCGATGGTGTCCTTGTCGCGGTCCAGGACCGGGCAGCCCTTGTTCTCGATGGCGCCGGGGGTGTTCGGACAGGAGTCGAGCTTGTCGGTGATGCCGTCGCCGTCGTTGTCCGGGTCGGGGCAGCCGTCCTCGTCCACGAAGCCGTCCTTGTCCTCGGGGTCGAGCGGACAGCGGTCGAGGTCGTCGAAGATGCCGTCCCCGTCGGTGTCCTTGACCACCGGGCAGCCCTTGTTCTCGACCGGGCCGGGGACATCGGGGCAGTTGTCGTCGGGGTCGAGCACCGTGTCCCCGTCGCGGTCGGTCGGCTGGATCTTGACGACCACCGGCTCCTTCTTCTCCTTGATGAGCACCTGCTTGGGGCCGCAGTCCTTGGAGAGCACCAGGGCCTTCTTGACGTTCTCCTCGGCGATGGCGATGTGCTCCTGGGCGCGGGGCGACTGGCCCTCGCTCACCTCGCCGTAGGCGAAGTCCAGGTTGGCCTCGGCCAGCGCCAGCTCGCGGGGAGCGCAGCGGTAGGCGCCCGACTTGCGCGCGCGCTGGATGTCGGCCTGGATGACCTCGCCGTCCGCGCGGATCTTGTTGCCGCTGACGCAGCCGGAGGAGAGCGCCAGGGCTGCCACCAGCACGAGCTGGGCAGGGACACGGATGACGCGCATCACTTCGCCTCCGGTGCGGCAGGTTCCTTCTCCACCCGGTCCACGGTCTTGCTGTCGGGCGCCGGCTGCGGCGGGGGCGGAGGCAGGCTGGGGACGTTCGGCAGCGCACCCTCGGCCTTGGCGGCCATCGCCTTCTGCTTGGCGTCGGTGGCGTGCTTGCGGGCCTTGCGCGCGAAGTCGATGGAGATGTCGTAGTCGGCGTAGCCCTGCTCTTCGCGGGCCTTCTTCAGGTACGCCTCGCCGGCCGTGTACTCGTAGGGCGCCAGCTTGGGGGCGTCGGCGGCGCGGGCGGCCTCCAGCTGGACGTCGGCGTCCATGATGATCGCCGTCGACTGGGTGGGGCCACAGGCCCCCAGACCGAGACCGACGAGGATGGGGGCCAGGTGTCGCGTGAGGCGAGCCATGGTGCTCTTCCCCGCTGCTGGGCAGATGCCAAAACCGCACACCCGCTGGAAAAGACTCGAAGTTTTGACCGTTCTAGTCGCGTTCGGGGGGCGAGTCAACAAACGGCCGTGGCGCGGAAAATCAGACCGCGCGGACACAGATGACCGTGATGTTGTCGTCGCCGCCGCGCTCGTTCGCGAGGTCGATGAACGCCTGGGGGATGGAGTCGAAATCGGCGCGCGCGCCGATCTGCAGGATCTCCTTCTCCTCGACCAGGTTGCTCATG
>CAZAIE010001024.1:0-3143 GCA_964485035.1 uncultured Myxococcaceae bacterium
AGCGAACGACCTGCCGCGCGCAGTGGCCGTCGAGGTCGGCGAGCCGGTCGCCGTGGAGGCCACCGAAGCCGTCGAGGAGCCCCGCCGACCCATGTTCGGGGTCCAGGCCGAGGCGGGGGTGCCCGAGGGCATCGGTGGCGCGCTGGTCTTCCGGCCCTTTTACTTCGTCCGCGCGCACCTGGCAGTCGTGACGAACACCGCGGCCCCGGGCATCGGCGGCGGAATCACGCTGATCCCGTTCCGCTTCTACGTCACCCCGACGGCGACGTTCGAGGCCGGCCACCTCTTCGAGGGCGACCTGACCGGCACGATCTCGGCAGTGGTGCAGAAGGCCAACCTGCCTCAGGGCACCTTCGAGCGCGTGAGCTACGACTACTTCACCGGCCACCTCGGCCTCGAGTTCGGCGCGCCCGACCGCTTCGTGGTGGCGCTCAAGGGAGGGGTCAGCCGGGTCAACGCGAGCCTGCGCTCCGACCCCAAGCAGGTCTCCTCGTCCACGACGGTCGACCCAGGCGAGGTGAAGCTCGGCCTCACCATCCCCTCGGCGAAGCTCAGCCTGCTGCTCTACTTCTAGGAGGCCGACCGTGCGTACCAACCTCGCGGTCCTGGCCCTCGGGGCGCTGCTCGCCGGCTGTGGCGAGTTCCTCGACCTCTCCGCCGAGGCCCCGAACGCCTGCATCCAGGTGACGGGGCTGCACGTCTACGGGCTGAACGAGCTCCCCACCACCAACAAGTTCACGCCCAGCGGCGCGGCCACGGTCCGGCAGGTCTTCGACGTCCCGCTCGACTCGAGCGTGCTGCCGACCGGCTCCAACACGCGCGTGGGGTTCGTCTCGTGCGAGCTGGCCGCCAAGGGGACCGGCAACTTCGGCTCCGTCGCCTCCGCCCAGATCGCTGCGGTCACGACCAGCGGAGGCACCCGGCCCCTCGCGAGCTACTCCCGGACCGAGACCGCGCCCGCCGCCATCGCGATGCGGCCCGACCCCGCGCCGGAGGTCACGGCGTACATCACCAACGGCGTCTTGAGGCTCGAGGGCGCACTCACTGGAACGACGCCCACGAAGGGCTTCGACGTCACCGCCACGGTCTGCCTGTCGATCGCGACGAACTTCAGCGCGCAGTGACCGGCGGCGCGGCGCCCTGAAGCAGGCCCAGCGCATGGGCCGCCCGGAAGGCGACGACCCGCAGGTGGCCATCGAGCAGCAGCCGCGGCTCGACGAGCAGCTCCTCGAGGGGCACCCAGCAGAGCCGGCGGTTCCCCGGGCCTTCGCGCAGGACCTCCGCGGCGAGCGGGTAGACCACCTCGGGCGTAGTGCCGGCCGAGGGGTGGTAGCGCCCGCCCAGCTCCCACTGCTCGCCGGTGGCGACGCCGAACTCGGACGCCAGCCGACCCCGCACCCACTGCTTCAGCCCGGTGAGGGAGGTCACCTCGCAGGGTGCCCGGTACGCGGGGGCCACCACCAGGTTGCTGTGTCCGGAGAAACACTGCGCCGCGGGTCGGTCCTCGTCGTCCACGCCCAGCAGCACGCGCCCGCCCGCCCGGCAGAGGAGCGCGACCACCACGGTGTTCGTGGAGAGCGCCCCGGGCGTCACGAACTCGAGCTTTCCCTCCCCCGCGCGCGCTCCCCCACTCGCCTCCTCCTCGAAGCGCACCGACTCCACGCGCAAGAAGCGCGGGGTCTCGTCCACCGACTCCCGCGCGAACGCGCGCCGCCTTGGCCGGGCGAGCACGGCCGCTGCCGAAGCCGCGACCACGCCCGGAAGCTCGGGCGCGTGCAGACTCTCGCCGATCCACGGGCCGACGGGCCGCTTGCGCGCAGCGAGGAGCGCGTAGGTGTTCAGCTCCAGCCTGGCGTCAGGGAGGCCGCCCACCTGAGCCGCGCGCAGGAGCTGGCAGGCCTCGATGGCCCGGACCCGTCCGGAGGTCGAGAACCCGGAGTGGCTGGGGACGTCCCGCTGCACGAACAGCGGGGCGATCTCCACGAAGACGGAGCGCACCTCCTCCTGCACGCCTCCCGGCGACGGGTAGTAGACCGGGCCGGGATCGAAGGTCCGCAGGCTCGCCGGGCCGATCGCCGCGCGTTGCTCCAGCGCCTCCTCCACCGTCTGCCCCAGCGGCTTGTCGGTCTGCAGCACGTTCAACGGCTCGGTGACGTAGTCCGCGGGGCGGCTCCCGCAGAGCAGGGGGCTGCCCCGACGATCGGCCCGCAGGATGGGCCGTGGGCAGCTCATCTTCGCCAGCACGAAGAGCTCGCCCGCCTCCTCGAACCAGGGGATGACGTCGACAGTCAGGTTCGGCCGCCGCACCAGGTCCATCACCTTGGTCGTCGCGTGGTGGCGGTAGCAGGTGAGCTCCAGGAACTTCAGGGGCGGCACCTGCCCCGCCTCGCGGAAGCGGACCCCTTCGCGAGGGGGGATGCGCTCCCCCACGATCACGTAGTTCGTCGCCGGGAACTCCAGGGGCGCGCCGTCCACGCGAGTCAGCCGGAAGCGGCCCTCGAAGCGGTTCCGCACGATCCACGGGTTGCGGATGGGCACCGAGGCGAGCACCCGCAGGCCCAGCCTCGCGAAGAGCGCCTCGAACTGGTGCTGGGTGAAGAAGGTGTACTCCTCCTGGCACTCGCTGTCCCAGTCGCTGCGGTAGTCCTTGCGCAGCACGAACTCGGCCGCGAGCTTGTGGCTCAACCGGACGCGCAGGTGGCCCGCCGGGGCCTTCTCCTCGACGAACTCGAAGCCGGGCTTGGGAGCGAGCAGCCGGAACTGGCGCGCGAAGCGGCGGAAGAGCGCCGCGGTCGAGCACTTCCGCGGATCGTCCGAGTCGTCGCCATCGGTGGTCGGCAGGTCCAGCAGCACCGGCTCCGGCCCCGGGTTTAGGAAGTCGCGGACGACCAGCACACCGTGCGGCCTGAGCGCCCGGACCTGGTGCTCCAGCGCGTCCCCTGCGCGCTCGTGGGCGTAGCCGTTGAACGAGGTGACGTGATGCAGCACCGAGGAGTCGAAGATGCCGTCGAGCGAGCCCTCCTCGAAGACCTTCTTTGCGATGTCCCCGACCACGAACTGCAGGTTCGGCAGCTGGTAGCGCTCCCGCGCGAGCTTCACCATCGTCGGGTCGAGGTCCACGCCCACGACCTGCATCTTGGGGT
>CAZAIE010001025.1:0-3133 GCA_964485035.1 uncultured Myxococcaceae bacterium
CATCAGCACCGCGGCCTCGCGCAAGAGCGCGCGCAGATGCTCGCGGGTGACGCCGGGGACGTGCTCCAGCGTCTTCGCCAGCCCCTCGGCGCGGGCCATGAAGCCCAGGATCTCCGCGCGCGAGGGGAGCGCCATCTGCCTCAGTCCTTGAGCAGCTCCGCGGCGTAGATGAGCCGCAGGCAGGACGGGCAGGCCTCGATGGTCGCGCCGGAGCGCAGGATGTTCTGCAGCTGCGGCGGGAGCCGCATGTTGCAGCCCTTGCAGATACCGTTCACCACCGGGACGATGCCGCTGCCCTTCTTCTTGCGGACCTGGTCGTAGCGGACCAGCAGCTCGGGGTCGGCGGCCTTGGCCACCTCCGCCCGCTTCTCGTCGAGGCCGCGGATCTGTCCGGCGAGCGAGGCGATCTTCTCGGAGAGTTCGGTGCGCTCGGCGGCGCTGCCCTCGGCGCGGCGCATCAGCTCCGCGTCCTTCTCTCCCAGCGCGTTCTTGATGCCCAGCGACGCCTCGACGAGGCCGCGCAGCTCCTCCTCGAGGTTGCCGATGGCCTTCTTGGAGATGTCGATCTCCCGGGCCAGCGCGGCGTACTCGCGGGTGGTGCGCATCTCGACCAGGCGCGCCTCCCACTTCTTCGTCTTGTCCTTCTCGGAGGCGATCTCCGCCTCCTTCTCGCGGCGGAGCTTCTCGTTCTCGAGCAACCGGCCTCGTTCGACCTCGGTCGCCGCGCGGGCAGAGCCCAGCTCGGCGTCGAGTTCGGCCAGTCGCTTCGGGTACGCCTCTCCGGCCTTTTGCAACTCCAGAATCTGCAGATCGACCTTCTGCAGCGCCTCCAGCCCCTTGAGCCTTTCCTTGACGGACACTGCCTTGCCTCCAGGACGTCTCGTCTTCCCCGCCAGCGGCGCAGCTTGTATCACACGCTCGCGCCGGCGCAACCGTTCGTTCCGGAGTGGACGAAGAGCGCTTGTCCCCGGGCTGGGCTCATGCGAAAAGTGCCGGGTCTTGGGGCCCTTAGCTCAATGGCAGAGCTGGCGGCTCATAACCGCTTGGTTGAAGGTTCGAGCCCTGCAGGGCCCAAAAAAGGCGGCGGCCGGTCCCGGAAGAGGGGCCGGCCGCCGTCGCTTCTTCTCGTGACCGCCTAGCTCTCGACGAAGCTCTTCAGGCGCTTCGAGCGGCTGGGGTGGCGCAGCTTGCGCAGCGCCTTCGCCTCGATCTGGCGGATGCGCTCGCGGGTGACCTCGAAGTCCTGGCCGACCTCCTCCAGGGTGTGGTCGCTCTTCTCGCCGATGCCGAACCGCATGCGCAGGACCTTCTCCTCACGAGGAGTGAGGGTGGCCAGCACCTTGCGGGTCTGCTCCGCCAGGTTCATGTTGATGACCGCATCGGACGGGCTGACGATGGCCTTGTCCTCGATGAAGTCCCCGAGGTGGCTGTCCTCCTCCTCGCCGATGGGGGTCTCGAGGCTGATGGGCTCCTTGGCGATCTTGAGGACCTTGCGGACCTTGTCGAGCGGGAGCTCCATCTTCTCGGCGATCTCCTCGGGCGTGGGCTCCCGGCCGATCTCCTGGACCAGGTAGCGGCTGGTGCGGATGAGCTTGTTGATCGTCTCGATCATGTGCACCGGGATGCGGATGGTGCGCGCCTGGTCGGCGATCGAGCGGGTGATGGCCTGGCGGATCCACCAGGTGGCGTAGGTCGAGAACTTGTAGCCGCGCTTGTACTCGAACTTGTCCACCGCCTTCATCAGGCCGATGTTGCCCTCCTGGATGAGGTCCAGGAACTGCAGGCCGCGGTTCGTGTACTTCTTGGCGATGGAGACGACCAGGCGCAGGTTGGCCTCGACCAGCTCGGCCTTGGCGCGCTCCGCCTTCTTCTCGCCCAGCAGGATGGCCTCGTAGCTGCGGCGCAGGTCGGGGACGCGGGTGCGGCCCTCCTCCTGCACGCGCATGATGGTGCGCGCCGCCGCGCGGATCTCGCGGTCGAGTTCGTCCAGCTGCTCCGGGGTCATGTTCAGCTGGCGGCAGACCTTGCCGCGGTTGGCGAACTCGCCCTTCTTGTTGGTGAGCCGCGCCTCCTTCAGCTTCTGGCGGAGCTGGTGCAGCGGCAGGCGAGCCTTGCGCTCCAGGTCCCGCAGCGAGTCCTCGGCCTTCTCCACGCGCTCGATGAGCTGCTTGAGGACCATCACGATGCGGTCGATCTGCTTCTTGTTCAGCCGCATCTCCTCCAGCAGCTCCTCCATGCCGCCGTGGGCCGTCTCGATCTCCGCCTTCACCTCGCGGCGCTTCACCTCGGAGAGCTTCTTGTGCTCCAGGTTCTCGCGCAGCTTCTCGCAGTCCTTGTCGAGCTTGCGGATCTTCTCGATGAGGCGGATGAGCTGCTCCGCGCGCTCGCCCTCGTTGAAGCTGGCCGGCGCGGCGCTCTCGGAGTCGTCGGTGGTGGTCTCCTCGGCGGCCCCCTCCGGGGTCTCCGGGGCGTCGCGGACGATGTCGCGGACGCGGATCTTGCCCTTCTTCAGGCGCTCGCCCAGCTCCAGGATCTCGTGGATGGCGATGGGGCTGGAGAGGACCGCCTGCAGCACCTCCTTCTCGCCCTCCTCGATGCGCTTGGCGATCTCGACCTCACCCTCGCGGGTCAGCAGGGAGACCGAGCCCATCTTCCGCAGGTACATGCGGACCGGGTCGTTGGACTTGCCGTAGCCGGCCTCGTAGTCCTCGTCCTCCTTGTCCTCCTCCTCGGGCTTGTGCTCCTCCACGACCGTGGGCTTCGGCTCGGGGAGCTTCATCGACTTGTTGGCGGTGTCGACGATCTCGATGTCGTGCTCGCCGAACATGCTCATCACGTCGTCGATCTGGTCGGACGACACGATGTCCTGCGGGAGGGCGTCGTTGATCTCGTCGTAGGTCAGGAAGCCCTTCTCCCGGCCCTGGTCCATGAGCGCCTTGACCTCCTTGCGCTCGGTGACCGCCCCCTCGTCCTCGTCGTTGTCGTTGTCGTCGTCGTCGGCCTCGACCTCGTCGTCGTCGCCGATGGCCTCGAGGCCCTCGTCGCCCTCGACCTCGCCCTCGGCCGCCAAGGCCTCCTCGCCGGGCTCCTCGCCCTCGAGCGTCTCTTCTTCGCCCTCGGCGCCGCGGGGGAG
>CAZAIE010001026.1:0-2889 GCA_964485035.1 uncultured Myxococcaceae bacterium
GTGACAGGCTTCGGTGGGGCGACCGGTGCAGGCCGAGGGGGCGGAGCCGCGGGCTCAGGCTTGGGCGCGGGATCTGCGCGTGAAACCGATGGCTTGGGGGGCCGAGGTGGCTTCTTCGAGAGGGCTTCGAGCAGTTGGGCGCGGGTGAGCTTCGTCGTGCCCGCCACTGAGCGCTCTCGCGCGAGGGCACGCAGCTCCCGGACCGTCAGCTTCTTCAGATCCGCCATGGCATTCGCGTCCCCGGCGCTCGTGACTGCCAAGCCCCTCGCCGACTCAGGCGTCGCCTTCTACGGCAAGCAGAGCTTGGCGGTCAAGGTCGAGGTCGAGGACGACTGCCGGGTCGGAGACACCAAGACGCGTCCTTGAAGGGGAAGCTCCGGACACGGTTGTCGATGGGTCGGAGGGGACCCGCCGTGCCGGGGACCAACCTACCGATGGCTTTTCCGAAGGGAATCGCGCTAGTGTGCATCCCCTCCGGAGCTAGCGTGAGCGGCGACCTCCTCAAGGTCCTCTATTGTAGTTTCGACGTCATCCCGGAACCGACGGGCACCAGCGCCCGGGCGTCGGACTTCATCCGTGGCCTCACGCCTCTCTTCAACGTCGACGGCTTGACCGTGAAGTCGGCCGATCACGGCCACATCGAGCGCTACCACGGCATGCGGCTGATGCGCGTTCCTGTGGGCGCCGGGGATCTCCCGGTCAAGGCGCAGACCTTCGAGCGGGCGGTCCGTCGGCAGCTGGAGAGCGACGAGTACCAGCTGGTGCACTTCACCGACCCCTTCGGTGGGTACGCGCTCTGCGAGCTGCGCCAGCAACACAACTTCAAGCTGGTCTACGAGGTGATGGGCTTCCCGTCCATCGAGGTGAAGTACACGCACCCCCACCTCGAGAGCGACAAGCGGTTCATGGCCAAGCTGCGCCGCCAGGAGCTGTTCTGCCTGATGAACGCCGACGCGGTGCTGGTGGGCTCGGAGCAGACGGCGAGCCTGGTGCGCAGCCTCGGCGTGTCCTCGGACCGGACCGTGGTCGTCCCGGCCGGTGCCGACGTCTCCCACTACTCGCCCAGCGGCGAGCTGGCGCTGCCGGACCGCATGCCCATGCGGCTGCTCTACCTGGGCAACCAGAACGCCTGGCAGGGCCTCTCCACGCTGCTGTTCGCGATGTCCATCGCCACCCAGCTGACGGAGGTGAGGCTGGCCATCGTGGGGCCGCAGCACCCGACCTGGCGGCTGCAGCTGGAGGAGATGGTCAAGTACCGCAAGCTGACCGGCCAGGTGGAGTTCATCGAGCCGGTGCCGTACGACGAGCTGCCCAAGCTCATCGCCTCGGCGGACGTGGGGGTCGCTCCGCTCGAGCGCGTGGACCGCAACACGGTGCAGGGCGCTGCGGTCACAAAGATCGCCCACTACCTGGCTGCAGGCCGGCCGGTCATCGCCTCGAACCTGCCCATCGTGCGGGAGGTGGCGCACGACTCCTGTGCGCTCTTCCACGAACCGGGCGACGAGAACGACCTCGCCGAGAAGATCGTGATGCTCGCGCGCGACCCTGCGCGGCGGGTGGCGATGGGCGCGCGAGGACACGCCTTCGCACGCGAGCGGCTGCACGCCGACCTCGGACGCACGCGCCTGCTGCGCCTCTACTCCACGCTCCTGGGCGCGGAGGACGTCCCGGCGGGAGCCCCCGCCCCAGCCGAGGGCGAGGCCTCCTACGCTCCGACCTCCGTGGGCGAGCGGGTGCGCGACGAGGCGACCCAGACCGGCGTTGGCGTAGAGTTCACCGACCGCCGCAGCCCGGCTCCCTTCGAAGGACGGAGCGGCACCGACACCTCGGCGCCCGCCTCCGTCGAGATCTCCCCGGAGCTGGCCTCGGATGGGCCGCCGACCCCGCGCGGGATGCCGGCGTCCGTCGAGGTCACCCCGCCGCAGGCTCCTCCGGTCGCAGCCGAGGCCGCGGCCGAGGAACCGGACCTGCGCATCGACGACGTCGATCCGCTCGAGTTCGACTTCGGGGCGGGGGAGGGCGCTGCGCCGCCGCAGGTCCTGGCCATCGCCGAACCCGAGATCCCCAGCTCGCTGCTCCCAGGCGCCGACCTGCGTCCCGAGGTCCCCGAGGTCGCCAAGTCCGAACTCGAAGCGCACTTCGAGGATGCTGGCGCCGAGGACGACGACATCGAAGTCTCCGCGGAGAGCGAGACCATCGTCCCCGGCCAGATCTTCTCGCCCTTCCAGAGTGCTCCCCAGGTCGACCTGTCCAAGACGGTGATGGGCGGTCCCCAAGTCGACCTGTCCAAGACGATGGTGGGCGGTCCATCGGTCGACCTGTCGAAGACCATGATGATGGCCCCCGGGGAGCGTCTTCCGGTCGCGGCCCCGGCTCCCATTCCCAAACCCGCCGCGAGGCCCGCGCCGGAGCCCGAGGAGTTGGAGCCGCCGCCTGGGGTGCTGGTCGAGGAGCGGCCGTTGTCCAAGGCGGGGCCCTCGCCCATCCCCGAGGAGGTCCCGGACAACGTCAACGAGCCGGAGCTCGACACCGAGGTGATGCTGGACATCCCCGTTCCGCTGCTCGCCTCGCCGGCCCGGCCCCTCGCGAACGTGCCCTGGGACCTCGAGCCGGAGGGTGAGGCGGAACGTCTCGCGGCCCTCGCGGAGGTCGAGCGGGTCCTCAAGGCAGAGGTTGCGCCCGCCGAGCCGGTCTCCCTCCCCGTCGCCGGGCCGCTGGTCATGGCGGTGGACGACGAGGACGTCTCGGTGGTCGAGGAGATCTCGGCGATCGACGTCGCGGAGGGGACGGTCCTCGAGGAGGCGAGCCCAGACGAGGTCATCGAGTTCGACGAGGTCGAGCCGGCGCCTCCGGTCACGCCCGTGACCCCCCGGCCGCCCGAGGTGGCTC
>CAZAIE010001026.1:2899-3129 GCA_964485035.1 uncultured Myxococcaceae bacterium
CGACGCCTACGACGTCCGCCTCAAGGAGTGGCGCCTCGCGCGCCTCCTCCCGCGATCCTTCCCAAGCCGCCTCCTCCGGTGGCCCTCCTCGCGTCGCCGGCCGTCGCGGCTCCGGTCGCGAAGGCTGCACCGGCGACTCCGGCCAAAGCCCCGGCTCCGGCTCCGGTCGTCCAGGCGAAGCCGGTCCAGCCCGCAACCAAGAGCTCGACGACGCCGGTTCCGCTGGTGCC
>CAZAIE010001027.1:0-3126 GCA_964485035.1 uncultured Myxococcaceae bacterium
GCGCCACCGCCTGCTCCAGGGCTACCCGCCCCTCCCGGCCATGCAGTCCGCGACGCCGAGGCACGACGCCCGGCGCCTCCTCGATGGCTCCCTGCGCGGCCCCGACGGGACCCTCCAGGAACCTCCGCTCATCCGTCCGGATCCCCTGCGTCCGCTCCTCGTCGGGGTCCTGCCGCACGCGATGTGCACCCCCCGGGTGCGCGGCTGCGGCTTCTGCACCTTCCCCCACGACCGCTACTCGAAGCAGGCCTGCGAGTCGGTCACCGCCCGCGTCCTGGAGTCCTCGCTCACCCTCCTGCGCGATCAGGAACTCGAGGGACGCAAGGTCGCTGCTCTCTACTTCGGCGGCGGCACCGCGACCCTCACCCCCATGGCCGAGCTCGTCCGCTTCGCCTCGGCGCTCGCGGGGAGGTTGGACTTCTCGGACGCGGAGATCACCGTCGAGGGCGTGCCGGCGCACCTGCGCTCTTGGATCCGCTCCCCACTTGCACACCTCGCCCGCCTTCCAGGACGCCACCGCCGCGTCAGCATGGGCGTCCAGACCTTCGACCGCACCTGGCTCCGGCGCATGGGCCGCGAGGCCTTCGGAGATGCAGGCACGGTCCGCGCCGTGGTCGCCGACGCCCACGCGCGCGGCCTCACTACCTCCGCCGACCTGCTCTTCAACCTCCCAGGCCAGACCCTCCCGCAGATGCTCGACGACGTGCGCCGGGCGGTCGACTGCGGCCTCGACCAGCTCTGCCTCTACCACCTCGTGCTCCACCCGGACCTCGGGACTCCCTGGAGCCGCGACCCGGAGCTGCTCGCCGCGCTCCCCGCCCAGGAGGACGCCTGCGCCAACTCCTGCGCCCTGCGCGAGCACCTCCTCGGCCAGGGCTTCGTGCAGACCACGCTCACCAACTTCGAGCGCGCGGACGTCCACCGCTCCCCGCGACGCTTCGTCTACGAGGAGCTCAGCTTCCCGCCCGAGACGTGCGACGCCCTCGGCCTCGGGCCCCAGGCCATCTCCACCTTCCTCGACCTCTCCGCCCGCCGTGCCGTGAAGCTGGTCGCGGGCAGGGGCGTCACCGAGGCCGCCGGGGGCATGAGCTCGCTCTGGTTCCCCTACGGGGACGCGGACCTACGGCTACTCTTCCTCACCCGCGACCTCGCGCGCACCCGGGTAGATCGGGCGCGGTACCGCCGCCTCTTCGGAGCCGACCCGGCGCACGACTTCGCCCAAGCCTTCGCGGCGCTCGAGGCCGCGAAGCTGCTCACCTCCAACGACGCGCAGCTCGCCCTCACGCCGCGCGGGATGTTCTTCGCCGACTCGGTGGTGGGACTGCTCGCCGAGGACCGGCTGGAGGCCCTGCGCCCCGCAGCGGCCGGCGTGCACACGCGCGACCTGAACCACATCCCGCTCTCGATGGGCTGATCGGGGCTCAGCGCCCTCGCGCTCGCAGGCCCAGGCGAGCGCGACGAAGCCCAGCCCCACGCAGAAGTAGACGACCTCGATCCACGACTGCGGCGGAGCACCGACGCGAACGCCTCCTCTCCTCAGCCCTGCCGCTTCCGCCTCCGCAGGCCCAGCACCGCGAGGCCCAGGAGCGGGAAGAGCCCGCCGCCGCTCCCGCAGCCGCAGCCGCCCACGTCGTAGTTGGGGACGGCCGGCTTCACCACCGATCCGTCGAGCGGGTGCGAGCCGTCAACCGCCAAGGTCGCGTCCGGCCCCGTGTCTCCGGGCTCGGAGGCATCCGGCTGCACCTCGGCATCCAGGCCTGGCTTTGCGGCGTCGGGGCTGATCGAGCCATCGGGTTCCCCCGCGTCGGCCTGGGCCGCATCGAGCCCTGGCTCCGCGGCATCCAGTCCCGGCTGCGCGGCGTCGAGCCCGGGTTGCCCGGCGTCCAGCCCCGGCAGCGCGGCATCGGGTCCCGGCTGCGCAGCATCGAGCCCCGGCTGCGCGGCGTCCGGTCCGGGTTGCGCCGCGTCGAGCCCTGGCTGCGCGGCGTCCGGTCCGGGTTGCGCCGCGTCGAGCCCAGGCTGCGCGGCGTCCGGTCCCGGCTGCGCCGCATCGGGGCCCGGAGTCCCTGCGTCTGGCGGCATGGGGATGCAGGTGCCCACCGCAGCGGTCGTGGACGTGCAGACGAGACCGGTCGGACAGCCGTTCCCGCCCACCCCGCGGCAGCCCGCAGCGCAGGCCGAGTGATCGTCGGGGCAGACCCGGCCCGAGTCAGCGGCACCGCACTCCCCGTCGTTGTTGCAGCCGCAGAGCCCGGTCGCGAGGACGCACGCGAGCTTGTACCCGGTGCAGCGGTCGTTGTTCGTGGCCGAGCACTCGGTGCACTGACCGTCGAGCGCATCGCCGAGGTGGCAGGCGGGCGCGGCGAGGTCGTGGCACGGCGCGGCCACCTTGGTCCCCAGGTCTCCCAAGCACTTCACGCAGGTGTCGCTCGTGGAGTCGCACGCGGGGGTCGCGCCGGTGCACCGCGAAGGGTCCGCCGGCGAGCAGGCGACGCAGTTTCCCGGGAAGGCCCCGGTCAGGTCGCACACTGGACTCGTCACGGGACACTCGGACGAGACCTTGCACTCGCGGCACACCTTGTTGGTCGGCAGGTCGCAGATGGGCTTGGGGTTCTTGCAGTCGGTGTTGCGCACGCACTCCTGGCAGGTGTTGGTCATGGGGTCGCAGACCTGGTTGGTCGCGCAGTGCAGGCTCTGGATGCACTCGACGCACGTCCCGTACATCGGGTCGCCCACCAGGTAGTCGCAGACCAACGGCTTGCAGTCCGCCTCGCCGCCTGCGCTGCTGCACGGCCGGCAGACGTGGTTGGTGGTGTCACAGAAGGGCGTGCTGCCGGAGCAGGAGGCGTTGGTCAGGCACTGCACGCAGCCGTTCACCGCGAAGTCGCAGACGCCCGCGAAGCAGGAGGCGTCCGAGTAGCAGTAGCCGCCGGGGGGGACGGTCTCGTTCAGCCCGACGCCGCCGTTGTCGCCGCTGCGGCCGTTGGTCCCGGTCCCCGACCCGCCCGCCGTGACGTCGGGGGTGCAGGCCTTGGTCTGGCCCTGCAGGAAGATCCGGCCGCCCGCGCCGCCGCCGCCCGCGCCACAGTCGCTGGTGGCGTTTCCGCCCTTGCCTCCCCGCACGCT
>CAZAIE010001028.1:0-3125 GCA_964485035.1 uncultured Myxococcaceae bacterium
CGCAGCCCTGGGGGCAGGCCTGGAAGAGCGGCTCGCAGCGCAAGCCCGCGTCGGTGCCCTGGCAGTATCCGCCCTCGCAGCGCAGGCCCGGCGCGCGGCAGGGAGAGTGGAGCGACGGCAGCGCGACGCACTTGCCCTGGCAGGTCCCTTCTGCCTGGCACTCGCACAGCCCGTGTGCGCACTCGTCGTCGTAGTCGCACGCGCCCCCGGGGGCGACCTTGCCCACGACGATCCGGTCGCAGGGCGTGACCAGCCCGCCGTCGACGTAGGGACCCGCGTCGGAAGCGCGGCCCAGCTCCCGGCAGGCTGCCCGGCTGACCTCGTCCAGGGCGACGCGCCCCGCGGCGATCGAGGCGGCGACCCGGCGCAGGTCCGAGGCGCGGCGGGTGCCCTCGCAGCCCTCGACCGGGCTGAGCACGAGGTGCGGCATGTCCTCGAGGGTGAGCGGCTCGCCGCACCGGGTCCGGGAGCGCAGCTCCAGCTCCGACTCGCCGGCCACGAGGTCGGCACAGAGCCCCTCCAGGGCGCCCAGCCCGCCGGCGTCGGGGGCATGGCAGAGGAAGGGGCCGGCGTCGGGATGGGAGGCGTCGGGACGGCTGGCGTCGAGCCCCGGCTCCCGGGCGTCGGGGAGGGAGTCGCGGGCGTCTGGCGCGGACGCTCCACCCCCGTCACAGGCGGCGAGCAGGAACACCACGGCCACGACGGCGCGGAGCGGGATCATCGGGATTCCCCAGGACGGCGGGTGCACGGCACGGCCCGGCGGAGGGAGTAGCCGAGAGACACCGTGGCATTCAAGCGGCATTCACTGAAGCCTCGTCTCGATGGACCGAACTCGGAGTAGGCCCGCTTCGCTGGGCGGGTTGTCCCCACGAGACATTCCGCCGGCTTGTCCTCGAGCTCGAATGGGCGCTTCATCTCCGGCCGATCCCGGCGCCTGCGGAATTCCAGGGCATTTCCAGACAGTGCGACGGTCGGGGCCCATCGTCTGTCCAAGAGCCGTGCAAGTGCCCACCGACCCCCGAGGCGCCGCGCGAGCGGCTTGGCTGTCCACCCTGGCCTGCCTGGCGCTCGCCGGCTGTGGCCCGACCCCCAGCGCCGACGCCGGCGTGGCCTGCGCCCCACCGCTCGTCGCCTGCGGCGGCGCCTGCGTCGACCTGCGCTCCGATTCCTCCCACTGCAGCCAGTGCGGCCTCGCCTGCTCCTCGAGCCAGGCCTGCGTGAAGGGGGCGTGCTTCGCCAAGACCTGCGCGAACGCCACCTGCACCGAGAGCCAGGTGTGCGTCGATTCCGTCTGCATCGACCGGCTCTGCGTCGCCGCGGGCTGCAGCTCCGACCAGATCTGCGAGGCCGGCGTCTGCAAGCCCAAGCCCACCTGTACCCCCGGCGGCGGGTGCGTCCCCGAGAACCCCTGCATGGCGGGGACGGTCACCTGCTCGGGCAGCGTGGCCTCCTGCGTCGCCGACATTGCCCTCGAGGACGGGACCACGTGTGGCACGGCCATGGTCTGCAAGTCGGGCGAGTGCGTCGCCGAGAGCTCCTGCACCCCTGCATGCACCGGCTCGCGCAAGTGCGACGTCTCCAGCGGCAAGTGCGTCGAGTGTCTCGCCGACGGCGACTGCGCCGGAAGCTCCAAGGGCAAGCGCTGCCACCGCACCAAGCGGACCTGCGTCCAGTGCATCAGCGCCGCGGACTGCACCGCCGGCACCTGCACGCCATCCTCCACCTGCGGCGAGTGCGCCACGAACGCCGACTGCCTCGGCAACTCCAAGGGCGAGGTCTGCAGCAAGACCAGCTACACCTGCGGCGGCTGCACCGCCGACGCGGACTGCGCGGGCAGCCTCTCCGGGCCGCGCTGCACGCAGGGCCGCTGCGTCGAGTGCCTGGCGCCCACCGACTGCCCCTTCTCCAAGCCGGGCTGCAACGAGAACCGCTGCGGGACCTGCTTCCTCCCCACCGACTGCCCCGGCGCCACCGGCAGCTGCGGCGAGGACTCGGCCTGCCACTGCGACGGCGACTCCGACTGCGGCGGGGACGCGCCCACCTGCATCAAGAAGCCCGGCGTCTACCGCTGCGGCTGCCTCGACTCCTCCGCGTGCGGCACGAGCCGCGTCTGCGACACCTGGCGCTTCACGCGCGGCGCTTGCGTCGTCCCCTGCACCGACCCCGCGGCGGCGTGCGACCCCAAGAGCTCGCTGCCCTTCTGCGACACCGGCGCCTCGGACCCCAACTACGGCGTCTGCCTGCCCTGCTACAACGACGGCGACTGCGTCGAGACCGGCGCCGGCAACTTCTGCACCTCCTCGGGCTGCGTCCAGTGCCGCGCCGACGCGGACTGCAAGGCTGCCGACCCCAAGAAGCCGTTCTGCACCGGGCTCTGCGTCCAGTGCCGCGGGCCCTCCGACTGCCCCGCCGGCCAGGGGTGCAACTCGGCGACCAAGAGCTGCGGGAGCTGCAGCCGCAACGACAACTGCCCCACCGGCCAGGGCTGCCTCGCCGGCCAGTGCAAGCCGCTCTGCGTCTTCGGCGGCCCGGCCACCTGCGCCACCTGCTCCTTCAACGCCGAGTGTCCCGCGAGCGCGCCCAAGTGCAGCTCCGGTATCTGCATCGGCGAGAACCAGGACGCGGGCATGCCTCCCTCCTGCGGCGGCAACGTCTGCGTCGCCCAGGTCTGCGACCCCGACACCCAGGACTGCGTGGATTGTCTCGAGGACGCGGACTGCGTGAGCTCTGGTCGCGGGAGCTACTGCGACAAGCCGAACCGCCGCTGCCTCCAGTGCCGCACCGGCGCCGACTGCCCCTTCTCCGCGCCTGCCTGCAGCGCAGGGCTCTGCGGCCTCTGCAGCCTGACCTCCGACTGCCGCAGCGGCCTGACCTGTGGCACCGATCGTCGCTGCCACTGCACCAGCAACGCCTCGTGCGGCGGGGATGCCCCGGTCTGCGTGCCCGGGAACCTCTGCGGCTGCACTTCGGACTCGCAGTGTGGCTCCGGCCGCAAGTGCGACAACTACCGCTGGCCCACCGGCCGCTGCGTGGAGCTCTGCACCGTGAAGCCCTGCGACCCCACCAGCGAGTGGTCGATATGCGACGCCGAGCCCTCTTCCCCTGTCTATGGACTGTGCCTCCCC
>CAZAIE010001029.1:0-3122 GCA_964485035.1 uncultured Myxococcaceae bacterium
GCATCGCCATCAGTACCGCGGCGCGACCGACCCGGAGTCCGGGACCCCGATCCGCGACGGCGCGAACCTCGGGTCGATCGCCGCGGGAAGGAACGGGAGGATCGCGATGGTCTGGCAGGACTCGCGCTTCTCCGCCGGCGCCCACGACGCGATCCGCGACGAGGATGATGAGCCCACCGCCGCGTCCGCCCGCGCCGGCCGCGGCCGCGGCGCCGTCGCCCGCGCCGCCGCCGCCGCCGAGGAAGAACCGGGGCGCGGTCACGTTGTTGTCCACCGGGCGGCCACCGAGACCGCCGCGATCGCGCCGCTGGTTCAGGCCCCAGCCGGCGTTGCCAGGGGGCGTGGTGGGGCTGGTGGCGTTCAGGTTCTGGTCTGACGAGGAGTAGCCGCCGCGGCCGCCGCCGGAAGAGTTGGCAAGCGCCGTCCCGTACATGGGGTCGAGCGGCCAGGCCGCCGCGCCGCCGATGGCGGTGGCGTCCATGACTCCCAGGCCGCTCCAGGGGCGCCCGTTGTTGCCGTTGGCCCCGCCACCGCCGCCGGCCCGGTTCGCGTTGCCGCCGCCGCCACCGTTCGCCGGGGCGCCGCGGCCGTAGCGGCCTCCGAGCGAGGCGTCGTAGTCCGCCGCGCTGCCGCCGACGGACTCGCCCTTCTCCCCGCCCGCCGCGGGATCGGCCGAGCGGTAGCCGGTGACGTCCGTGCCCACAGGGCTCGTCGAGTCGTCCACCGCGCCGCCGCGGAAGCCGAGGTTGGACACGTCCACGGTGCCGTTGAGGGTGACAGTGCCCTTCACGTGGACCGCGACGACTCCTCCGCGCGTGCCGTTCCAGGCCGGGGCGGTCACCGTGCCCAGGTTGTTCACGGTCAGCGTGTCGTACTGCGGGACCTTGAGGACCTGGGTCCTCCCCGCCGCCGAGTAGGCGTTCTTCAACCCGGGGATCGCCGGGGTGCCGGGCCAGGGACACGAGGTGTCGAGAGTGATGACGTTCCCGGCCACCGAGGCCACGGGGATCATCTCCCACTGGCCTGCGGCGCCGTAGCTCGAGACCGCGCCATACCCCGAGGTGTCGGTGCTGGCGAGCGTCGCGCCCTGCATCTGGATGATGAGCAGCAGGTCGCCGGCCGCGAGCGTGCCCAGGTCGGCGACGTTGGTCACGGTGATCGACGTGGCCCCGGCCGCCGCGTTCGAGGCGAGCACGGCGTACGAGTTGAGGGTCTCGACCGCCCCCGCGCCGACCACCTTGGCGCCGTCCTTCCCGCTCACCGCCTGGGCCTGCGCCCCGACCTCGGGCTTCTGCCCGGGGCAGCCCGCGACCAGCGAGAGCACCACCAGAGACGTTGCGAGACGCATGCTTCCTCCACCGGCGACCAGGCCAGACGACGATTCGCAAGATCATAGGCGAAACGGGGGGTTGGGCCAGTTCCGAGGCCGAGTTGTCCGACCACACCTCCGGTCGTAGCGTCCCCGCATCCGGCCCGCACGCCCGACCGCGAAGCCCTTGGCGCTCCCCTGCCACAGTGGTACGAACGCTGCCCTTCCTCTCGAACCACGGGAACGACGCAATGAAACCAATTCTGAGCGCGGACGAGGCCGTCCAGGACATCAAGGACGGCGCGTCCCTGATGGTGGCCGGCTTCATGGGCTGCGGAAACGCCTTCACCCTCATCGACGCCCTGATGAAGAAGGGCTCGAAGGACCTCACCCTCATCACCAGCGACACCGCCTTCCCCGACGTGGGCGTGGGCCGCCTGGTCTGCCAGAACCGGGTGAAGAAGCTCTTCGCCACGCACATCGGCACCAACCCGGTGGTTGGCCAGAAGATGAACGCCGGCGAGATCGACGTGACCCTGGTCCCGCAGGGCACCTTCAACGAGCGCATCCGCGCCAAGGGCGCCGGGCTCGGCGGGGTGCTCACGCCCACCGGCATCGGCACCGCGGTGGAGAAGGGCAAGGAGAAGCTCACCATCGACGGGCAGGTCTACCTGCTCGAGATGCCGCTCGGCGCCGAGTTCGCGTTCGTGAAGGCCGAGGTCTGCGACAAGTTCGGCAACTGCTTCCTCCCCATGTCCACGAAGAACGCGGCGATCTCCATGGCCATGGCCGCGGACTACGTCGTGGTCGAGGCCGAGCGCGTGGTGGAGCCGGGCGAGATGGACCCCGAGAAGGTCACCATCCCCGGCGTCTTCATCTCCGCCATCGTCAAGGCCATGCTCCCCGCCGCAAACCTCCAGCTCAAGTAGCCCCGAGAGACGCACATGGATCCCAAGGAACTGAAGCGGGTCAGGATGGCCAAGCGCATCGCCCAGGAGTTCCCCGACGGGGCGCTCGTGAACCTGGGCATCGGCATGCCCACCCTGGTGGCGAACCACCTCCCCGAAGGCCGCCGCATCCTCCTGCACTCCGAGAACGGCTTCATCGGTCTCGGCCCCCAGGCGCAGCCCGGCAAGGAGGACCCCAAGCTGGTGAACGCGGGGGGCCAGCCGGTCACCATCCTCCCCGGCGGCTGCTTCTTCGACTCGGCGATGTCCTTCGCCATCATCCGCGGCAAGCACCTCGACTACACCGTGCTCGGCGCGCTGGAGGTGGACGTCCTGGGCAACCTCGCGAACTACATGATCCCCGGGAAGATGGTCCCCGGCATGGGCGGCGCGATGGACCTGGTGGTCGGCGCCAAGACGGTCATCGTGGCCATGGAGCACGTGAACAAGAACGGCGCCCCGAAGATCCTCAAGCAGTGCACGCTGCCGCTCACCGCCACCGGCGAGGTGGACATCATCGTCACCGACATGGCCTTCATCCGCGTCACCAAGAAGGGCCTGGTGCTCGAGGAGATCGCCGAGGACACCACGGTGGAGGCGGTGCTGAAGGCCACCGGCGCCCCGCTGCACGTGGGCGGTCACGTCGGGAAGTTCTGACGCGGGTGGACGGCCTGGAGGCCTCGCCCCGATGGGGAGGGGCCGCTTGCGCAATGGGTGTTCCGTCTTCCGACCTGACCCGGAAAAGCCTTCTGGAAAGGACCGCGATTCCGCCAGCTTGACCTCTTTGGCTCAGCCAGACCGCCTGAAAACAGGTGGCATCCCGGGTCGTTCTGACAGAAGAAAGAAGGGATGCCAACGTCCCGTCC
>CAZAIE010001030.1:0-3120 GCA_964485035.1 uncultured Myxococcaceae bacterium
TGCCTGGAGGCCGTATGCAGGAATTGTGCTGCGAACTTCTGTGTCAGGACACTAGGGCGCTGAACCGGCGTCGGGGCTCGGTGCCGCGGCTGGTTGCAGCGGCGCGAAGTCGAAGGCCATGAGCGCCTCGGGGTCGATGAGGCCTCGATGGAGCTTGGCGGCGAAGTGCAGGTGCGGACCCGTGGAGCGGCCGGTGCTGCCCACGTATCCCAGGACGTCGCCGCGGCTCACGCGCTGGCCCGCCTTCACCGCGAACTTCGAGAAGTGGAAGTAGCCGGTGAAAAGGCCGGCGCCGTGCGAGACGATCACCGTCAGGCCGGACATGAAGCACGGGCGGGCGAGGACGACCACCCCGGTGTTGGAGGCGTAGACCTCCTCGCCAGCGTCCCCGTCGATGTCCAGGCCCCAGTGCCGGCTCTTGGTCTTGCCGTTGAACACCCGCCGCTCCCCGAAGCGGGAGCCACGCTCGTGTCCGAGCGGGTCGGCGAACCCGGCCTGGAAGAGGGGCGGGCCGAAGGGGACCTGGTAGGCGGCCGCGATGGCCTTGCGGTCTTCCTTCATCTGGGCCACCTGCCGCGCGGAGGGCTGGGTGAAGCGGCTCGCCACCCGGATGGTGGTGGACTCCACCTGCCGCTCGACCACCTCGAGCGCCAATGACCCGCTGCGCGGCTTGGCGTCGGGCCCCACCACCGCGACGTGGACGAGGGCCATTCCTGGCCGGGCCTCGAGTGGGACGCCCCCGTAGCCGCGGAAGCGTCCTGGGGTGACCTGGAAGAGCGGGAGGGTCTCGCCGGAGAACGTTGCGGCGCCAGAGCGCAGGCCTTCGCCAACGACCTCCACCTCGAAGAGACCACCCTGCTGGACCTTCCACGGGCGCAGGCGGACAGTGGCGTTCGCCTCGGCGAGGACCGCCTCTACGGTGTCGCTGCCGGCGTCGGGCCCGGGCGGGCCACCTGCGTCGGGGACAGGCGGGCACTCCGGAGCGGAGGGCGGAGTGCAGGTAGCGGCGAGGACGTCGTCGTCGAAGACGTCCGATTCGTCCAAAGCGAAGGCCGCGTCCGCTGCGCAGAGCGCAACGAACGCGGCCGTCAGGGAGAGGAGGGAGAGTCGGCTGCTGCCCAAGCTCCCTCCTCGGTACATCGCTACCTCAGGGCTCTTCGACAGTGATGGAGAGCCCCTCGATGGTCGTCGTGAGCGCCTCGCCCCAGACGTTGTGGAGGGGGCCGTTGCACTTGTAGGCCTCCTGGAACACAACGATGGGCTCGATGTCATTCGAGTCGATCGGCGTCGTGAACTTGCCGGTGCCCGAAAGTTCGAACTTGCGGGAGTACTTCGAGAGCTTCCCAGGGACGGGGGGCAGCATCTCGCTGCCCACGACGCAGATCGGCGTGTTCACGCAGTCCGCCTTCTCGTCGAGGTCACACTTTTCGCCGGGGAAGTCACCGATGTCGTTGGTGCCGCCCAGGTTCGTGTTGAAGTAGACCGGCAGGGCGACCTTCTCCGCGGGGTTGCCACCGATGTACTTGTCGAACAGGAAGACCAGAGTCTCCGAGGGGTCCCACTTGTCGTTCACCAAGTTGTCCTTGAGGGTGACGCTGCTCATCGCCAGCGGCCTGCTGGTGCCAGGCTCGCCGCCGAAGAATGGCCCGGTGAAGGTGGTGGACGTGGCAGCGTAGTCGTCGCGCGAGAAGGCCTGGATGGTCAGGTTGTACTTCATGCCCGCCTGGAATCCCGGGGTCTTGGGCGTGATGCGAAGCTCGGTGCCGAGCGCGTTCAATTCGGGGGTGTTGATGGAGATGACCGCCGACTTGCCTGGCTCGGCTTCCTCGTTGCGCACCTCGACAAAGACTTCCTTGCCGATGGGCTGGTTGAAGGCGACGTAGATGGGCCCATTGGGGGAGATGAGATTCTCACGTGCAGGGGAGGCCGCGACCAGATTCCGGACATTGGTCGCTTCGATCGCGAGCGGCGCAGTCTGCTGCGGCAGCTTAAGGACGATCGTGCGCTTCTCGTGGGGGTACTGGAGAAGATCCTTCGCGGCGACAGAGCTGGTGTAGCCGCCGTAGGTGTAGACCTTCGCCGCCTCGTCCCAGACCGGCGGGATGTAGAGGGAGTAGCGGACGTTCACGTTCATGTTCTCGGCCGAGGCAACCTCCTCGAACTTCGGGATGCCCGTGAACTTCACGACGCCGTCCTTCAACTCGGCAGTGACCGGGATGTCGCCGTAGCCATTGGTGTTGTTGTTGCGGGAGATGGCGTAGGCAGGGGTGACGTCGAGCGTCACCTTCGGGAGGGAGATGGGCTTGCCGTCGAAGCCCACCACGTTGAAGCTCAGCTCACCGTCGGTCGGCATCAGGGTGATGACCCCGATGAAGCTCTCGCCGTCGTTCAGCGGGAAGTTGCCGGCAGCCGCGGGGACCGTGGTGTAGGTCCAGGCCGGGGCGTAGTTGGCCATCGAGAACAGCACGCCGACGTTGGAGCCGGCGGTCAGCTTCTCGACTGCGAAGAGCCCGTTCTCGGCAGACTGCGCCTTGGTGGGCGTCGGGCCGGAGACGGTGATCTCCACGCCGGTGAGCCCTTCACCACGAAGGTTCTGGATGCGGCCCGAGATGCGGCCCTTGGGGCTCGTCGGGGCGACCATGGTCACGCTGTCGACGTTGCGCGGGTCAGTGGGGTCACCGACGCCGTCGCCGTTCTTGTCGTCGTACTTCGGGGCGCCGCAGCCAGCCACTGCCAGCACGGTCACGAGGGAAAGGAGGCGCTTCATCTGAACTCCTGCGCTCTACGGGTTGTAGGGAAAAAGCCAGACATTCGTACACCACGGCCCCCGGGTGTCAAGGGGGCCCCCGGCCGCTGCAGGGCCGCTTTTTGGACTCAGCCAAGACGGCACGAGAGGTCCAGATCCTCGAGCTTGGGGCTCGCCCCCTCCCGGCAGGAAGGGCAGGCCGGATCGCGCTGGACCTTGAGGCAGCGGAACTCAGCGTGCAGGGCGTCGAAGGTCAGCAGCCGGCCCACCAGCGGCTCGCCGGCTCCGGTGAGGAGCTTGAGCACCTCGTTCGCCTGCAGCACTCCGATGACCCCGGGGAGCACGCCCAGTACCCCCGCCTCGGAGCACGAGGG
>CAZAIE010001031.1:0-3119 GCA_964485035.1 uncultured Myxococcaceae bacterium
CGCGGAGGAGGGAACCGCGGGCGCGGGGAGGAGGGGCTGGGCACGCTGGAAGGGCCCCGCTCCGTCGACGGCGAGGACCAGCACGTTCTGGAGCAGGGTGACGGTCTGGAACTCCCCAGTCGCCGGGTCGGCGAAGCTCGCGAGCAGGTCGATGTGGTCCAGCGCTCGGATCCATTCGCCGCCAGCGACGGAGAGCGTCACTGCCCGGCCCTTCTTCTGCACCACGCGGCCCATGGGCAGCGGCTCGTCCAGCAGCGAGGGCTGGAGCACGCCTCCCTTGCGCACGGCGACGCGCAGCCGCTGTCCCAGGAACGGCGAGAGACCAGCGGGACGCAGTGCCGTCCCGGCCGTTCCCACCGGGAGGTGGGCGGTCTGGACCATGGATTCGTCCAGGACGTCCCCGGCGGCGAGGTCGACCGCGGCGACGAGGATGGGCTCGGTCGGCGCCTTCTTCGGCGACATGCAACTGGCCAGGGCGAGCGCGAGCAGCGCAGGCAGGGTGGGGCGCAAGGCGGCCTCCAGGGATGGGGTGAGGCGGGTCAGGACAGGAGAATACTCTCGGCGGGAGGGACACGAGGTCGGGGCGGGGCGCGCACGCCGAGCCGTCGATTCGGCACAACCCGCCGAGACGACGGGAGGAATCATCCAGGTCGCCTGACGGCCCCCTCCCCGGTCTCCCCCCGTATCTCCACCATGCTCGCGGCGCGGCCCTCGTTCCTCGCCGATCCCGAAGGGAGAGGGTGGCTCTGTGGCATCGGGAGCGTGACTCGGGTGCGCTTTCCATGGATTGGAGCGCGTCGCCGAGCCGTCCTTCCTGCGCGGCTCGTGCTCTACTGCGCTTGGTCGGAGGCTGGGTTTCATGGTGACTCTGGTCGTCCTGGCGATGCTCGCTGCTGCTCCCGCTCCGCGGGTCGGGGACGCGGCGGCTCAGGCTGTGCTCTTCGACGCGCTCCCAGACCCTGGCGCGGTCGAGCGATGCAGCGCCGCCACCGAGCCCATTCCCTGCCTGCTTCGGGCGCGGTTCTCGAAGGACCCCAAGGCCGCGGCGCTTGCACTCGAGCTGTTCCAGCGGACTGGGAGCGTGGCCGGCGTGCTCCCGGAGGAGGACTTCGAGGGCGGCTATCGGGGGACCATCCACCTCGTCCCCCAGCTGCCCGTCGGGGCGGAACGCGTTCACCTGGAGCGGGTGCGCGCGGCGCTCTTCGGCTTCGACGACTTCTTCGCCGCGCTCGCGAAGGAGGCGGGGACTGCTCCGCGCTACCGCTGGCGCGCGCTGGAGCTGCGCTTCTTCCGATCGATCAAGAAGCGGACTCCGGCGGCCTTCGCGCTGGGGTGGACGGTGGCCTACAACACCAACGGCACGCTGAACGGCTCCGAGCGCGCGGTGCGCGACCTGCTCTTCCACGAGATCTTCCATCTCAACGACCGCGACCACGGGCTCTGGTCCGAGCGGGCGCTCGCGTCGACCTTTGACGCCATCGTGGCCCGTTGTGGGACGAAGCTCGCGTGCCTCGCGCCGTACGCGCCGGGGTGGCTCGTCGTTCGCGGCGGCACGTACTACGCGTTCATGCCCGGCAACGGCGTCCAGGAGTACGCCGCCGAGCTGTCCCAGGCCTACCTGCGCGAGCAGCTGGAGTCGCTGGCGGGCCGGCCGCCGAAGCGCCCCTTCAAGTGTGGACCTCCCGAGAACGCGCGTGCGTGGAAGCTGCTGGCCGACGAGTTCTTCGCCGGGGTGGACCTCGTGCCGGCTTGTGGGAAGTGACCGCCAGGCGGGGGATGAATCCCCCGCCTTCATCTGGGACGGACTGAGTTCGGATCAAGCCCGCTGGAGCGGGCTGGGCGGTTTCTTCCGCCGGTCCACCCGCGCGCACTCTTCGGCGCCGCGCCTCCCCCGATTGCACCGCGCCCGCGGGAGGACCTAGAGTCCGCACCCGGAGTGGCACTGGACCAGCCACTCATTTTCTCTCTCACGAAGGAGGAGCCGTGAACCGCAAGCTGCTGAGCCTCGCTGTCGCCGCAGTCCTGGTCGCGCCGTTCGCCGCGCGCGCGCAGTCCGCCGACCCGACCCCCGAGGAGATCCGCAAGGTCAACGAGTACTTCCAGAACGGGAAGGACAAGGGCCCCATCCTCGCCGAGGTGAAGGCCTGCATGGCCATCGACACCAAGAAGGACAGCCCCACGATCTGGGACTGCTCCGAGGAGGCGACGGGCAAGGTGAAGAAGAACGCGGTGGTCAACGCGTGGATGAACTGGCTGGTCCCGAAGGACGGCAAGTACGACGACGTGATGATCCAGTACCTCCACGAGGGCACGGTCCGCACCACCCTGGACCTCACCCTGAGCACCCCCAGCACGCGCGCTCGCCTCTACAAGGCCGCGACCGCCAACAAGTCCGGCAAGTGGGAGATCAAGGTGCTGCGCGGCGGCAAGGAGCTGGGCAGCGCGAAGTTCGAGGTGGAGTGAGCCCCGGCGGGCCCTGGCCCGTCGAGGAACCTGGAGGGCGCCCGAGCGTTCGCGGCGCCCTCCGTGTTGCGGGCTTGCCCCAAGCCACCGCGGGAAGCAAAGTGGCGCACCGACCGGAGGGTGCATGGCAGCGCAGATCATCGACGGCAAGGCGATCGCGGCGAAGGTGAGGGCGGAGGTGGCCGCGGGCGTGGCCCAGCTCAAGCAAGAGCGGGGCGTGGTCCCGGGGCTCGCGGTGGTGCGCGTGGGCGAGGACCCGGCTTCGGTCTCGTACGTCACCAGCAAGCGCAAGGGTGCGGCCGAGACGGGGATGAACGCCACCGAGCACCACCTGCCCGAGTCGGCGACCCACGCCGAGGTCCTCGCGGTGGTGCAGCGGCTCAACGCCGACCCGGCCGTCCACGGCATCCTCGTGCAACTCCCGCTCCCCAAGCACGTGGACGCTGACGCGATCATCGCGGCGGTCGTCCCGGAGAAGGACGCGGACGGCTTCCACCCGATGAACGTGGGGAACCTCTCGCTGGGACGGCCGGCGACCCGTCCGTGCACTCCCGCGGGCGTGATGCGGCTCCTGCGCGAGGCGGGCTGCGAGCTGCGAGGCAAGCGCGCGGTGGTGCTCGGCCGCTCGAACATCGTGGGCAAGCCCATGGCCACGC
>CAZAIE010001032.1:0-3117 GCA_964485035.1 uncultured Myxococcaceae bacterium
TGCTGCCGATGATGGTGTGCTCGCCCAGGTAGACGCTGCCCATCCCGCCCTTGCCCAGCTGGCGGACGATGCGGAAGTTGCCCAGCGTGGTGCCGATGAGCTCGTCCTGCGGCGCGGCGCTGGGCTGGTGCATCAGCGCGGTGCCGCTGGAGGCGGCGGCCGCGGCGCTGGCGCAGGCCTCCAGGGCCGAGTGCACCTGGCCGCAGAGCGCGCAGGGAGCGCTGGCAGGCGGTTCTGTGGGGGGACCCCCGGACGGCATGCGGCGAGCCTCGAAAAAAGTGGGGCACACACTACCACTTCTGGCGTTGGTTCAAGCCCCTTCGTCCGTCACTTTCGGCGCGGGCGGCGGGGCTTGTGCTTCGGCGGTCGGGAGAGGGCGCGCGCCCCGGCGCGGAGCAGCCGCTGGGCCTCGGCGACCAGGGCCTTGGGCTCGCGGCGACGGTCGCCCTCGCGAACTGCCTCCTCCGCCTCGCCTGCCAGGCGGTCCACCTGCCGCTCCAGCGAGCCCACGAACTGGGCCTCGGGCATCGGGATGACCTTGCGGGGTGCCATGGCCGCGCTTTATCGCATCGGCGAAGGACCGCGCCAAGCCGCACGCGAACGACCATGCTGCCGATGGCCGGAAGCCCTGGAGACGTTGGAAGCCCGAAAACGGCCGAAAACTGGCCGGGTCAGGAGCCGGGGTCTAGGATTCCCACCGTCGCGTCGTCCGTCGGGCTCCGAGGTGCAGGCGGCAGCCAAGGAGCCCGTTCTCGTCACCTGCCGCGGGCGCATGGCTGCAGACGCCGATCCCAAGGTGGCACCCGGCACCGTCGAGGCCCCCCGCGAGCGGGCGCCGAAGCGGTTCCCTGCGCCCCAGCTGCGCCTGCACGACCGCAAGGTCTACGTCGGGTTCGGCCCCACGCCCCTGGGCGAGGACCTGGCCATCGCCGACCTGGCGCTGACCGTCCCCGACGTCACCTTCCCCTTCGACATCGCCGGCAGCGCCGCCACCCGCTACCAGCGCAAGCGCTGTCAGTTCGGCTACCTCGACCTGGAGATAGGCCACGAGCTGTTCCAGCGCGCCGCACGCCGGGTGGCCCAGTCCTGCTCCGAGCACGTGCTGGGCCTGCGCCTGCACCTGCGCCCGGCGCTGTTCGAGGGCGAGGGCTTCCTGCACGGCCCCCGGGGACCGGTCCCCTTCACCTTCCGGGTCGGCTTCCAGCCCGAGGGCAGCGGGGTCCTGGCCTGCGTCTTCGACGTGCGCCTCTTCGGGGACTCGCCGCTGCCCGCGCCCTTCGCCGCCGCGCTGCTCGCCCGCGGCGCGGTCCGGGCGAACGCGGTCCCCGAGGCGACCGCCTTCGGCGCCATCGGCCTCGCCTTCGACCCGGTGGCAGGGCTGGTGCGGCGCGCCGTCCCGCTGCGCGGCTTCCGCGTCCCCGACTGCTCCGACGCCCGCCTGGAGCGGGTCGAGCCCGGTCCGCGCGCCTTCCACCTCCACTTCGCCGCGGGCGCCCGCCCGGAACTCCCGCTGGACACGGAGCTGCTCACGGTGGTCGAGGGGACCCGCGCCTTCGCCGAGGGCGAGGCGCTGCTCGCCCAGGGAGACCTGGCGGCGGCCGAGGCCTACTACCTGCGCCACGGCGAGGCCCCCGACGCCCACCCCTTCGCGCGCGAGCGGCTCCTGGGGCTGCTCTCGGCGCGGCCCGACGCCCACGACCTCGCGCTGGACCTGGCGCAGGACCTGCGCCGCGCCCGCCCCGGCGCGGCGGCGGCGTACTGGGCCGAGGCGGGCATCCGCCTCTCGCGCGGCCAGGGCCGGGAGGCCGGCGACCTGCTGCTCGCGCTGGGCCGGCTCGCCCGGCAGCGGGGCGAGGAGGCCGGCGCGTTCCACGCCTTCGCCGCCGCCGGCCGCGCCCTGGTGGACCCGGCGCCAGCGCTGGCCAGCCGCGCCTTCCAGGACGCGCTCGCGCTGCGCCCCGACGACCTGGACTCGCTGCAGGCCCTGGCGCTCTCGGCCGACCGGGCCGCGGACGCCGAGGGCGCGCTGCGCGCCTTCCGGCGCCTCGCCGCGCTGGCGCGGGACCCGGCCCAGGCCGCGCGCGCCCACGTGCGCCTGGGGGAGCTGCTCGCCCGCGTGGCCCGCGACCTCCCCGCGGCCCGGCTCCACTACGACGCCGCCCTGCGCCGCGTCCCCGCCGACCCCGACGCGCTGGTCGGCCTCGCCCGGCTCTGCCGCGCCGACGGGGAGCACCTGCGCGCGGTGAAGCTCTACGACGAGCTGCGGGCGGAGGCCTCGCGCCGCGCCGACGCCGAGCTCGAGGCGCGGGCGTGCCTGGAGGCGGGCGCCACCTGGGACGAGGGGCTGGGCCACACCGCCAACGCCTTGCTGCGCTTCCAAGAGGCTGAGCGCCTCTCCCCGCGCGCCTTCGAGCCCTCGCTGCGGCTGGGCACGCTGCTCGAGCGGTTGGGCCGTCCGGCGGAGGCCGCGGAGGCCCTGCAACGCGCGGCGGTGCACGCCGAGTCGCACCTGGGCCGCGCCAGGGACCCCGAGGCGCGCGCCGCCGGGCTGCGCGCCCACCACGCCCTCGCGCGCCTGTCCGCCGACCGGCTCGGCGACCCGGCCGCGGCCCGCCGCCACCTCGAGGCGGTCCTCGCCCTGGATCCCGATGATCCGGTCGCGCTGCGCGCGCTGTTGCCGGCCTTCCGCGCCGAGGGCCGGTTCGAGGCCCTCGCCCGCGCCTGCGAGCGGTGCGCGGCCACGGTGGCCGATCCTGCGGCCCGGGCGGCCCTCCTCGCCGAGGCGGGCGAGCTGCACCTCGACCACCTGGAAGACCCGGCGCGGGCGTCGGCGCTGCTGGAGCAGGCGCTTCTCGCCGACCCCGGCTGCCCCCGCGCGCTCGAGGCCACCGCCCGGCTGGCCCAGGCCCGTGGCGAGGGGCCCAGGTTGTGCCGTGCGCTCCTGCGCCTCGTCGAGGCCGCGACCGATCCGGCGGCGAAGGCGGAGCTGCTGCGCCGCCTGGCCGCGGGCGCCCGCGACGTCGCCGTGGACCTGGACCTCGCCGCGGACGCGCTGCGCCGGGCCCTGGGCCTCCAGCCGGGCCGCCTGGACGACCTGGAGGCGGGCCACGTCCCTGT
>CAZAIE010001033.1:0-3116 GCA_964485035.1 uncultured Myxococcaceae bacterium
GCAGTTGTCGCAGGTTCCTGCTCGGCTACTTCGGCGACCACCCCGCCGAGCGCTGCGGAACCTGCGACAACTGCGGCGCGCCGCCCAGCCCGGCTCCGCCCCGGACGCCCTCCCGCTCCGGCCGGACGCCGCGCAAGAGCGTCACCCTGCGCGCCACCTGCGAGCTGTTCCGCGGCGGCCTCTCCGTCGCCGACATCGCCCGGGTCCGCGGGCTCTCCGCAGAGACCATCCTGCGGCACCTCGCGGAGCTGGCCGAGGCGGGCGAGCGGCTCGACCTCTCGCACGCCGTGGCCCCCGAACGCGCCGAGCTCATCCTCGAGACGGCACGCCGCTGCCCGCCGTTCCTCACCTCCATCAAGCGTGCCCTGCCGCCGGACTTCCTCTACGCGGAGATCCAGCTCGTGCTCGCCGCCCGGGGCGCCAAGCGGCTCGCCTGTCTGGAAGTCGGACAGGTGCCGCAGGTCGAGACAACTCCTGCGGCGCCGCTCCGATAATCCGGGCAGACCACGCTGCTGTAAGGAGTTCGTCATGGCCATCACTGTCCGATCTGGCGACACGCTGTCCGCGATTGCCCAGCGCAACAACGTCTCGCTGAGCGACCTGATCAAGGCCAACCCGCAGGTCTCGAACCCGAACCTCATCTACCCGGGGCAGCAGCTCAACCTCCCGGGCTGGAACGGGCAGAACGACTACAACGCGGCGCAGACCCCCAAGGTCGCGCTCGGCTCGGGCTCCTACACCGTGCAGTCGGGCGACACGCTCTCCGGCATCGGCGCGCGCTTCGGGGTCTCGTACCAGGCGCTGGCGTCGATGAACGGCATCTCCGACCCGAACCGCATCTTCGCCGGCCAGGTGCTGCGCATCCCCGAGGGCGCCGGGGAGATCCCGCAGGCCCCCGCCAACGCGCCGGCCTCGGGCAACGGCCACTACACCGTGCAGCCGGGCGACACGCTCTCGGGCATCGGCGCGCGCTTCGGGGTGTCCTGGCAGTCCATCGCGCAGGCCAACGCCATCTCCAATCCCAACCGCATCTACCCCGGGCAGTCGCTCTCCATCCCCGGCGCGGACCCCGGCTCGGTCACCGGTCCCGGACCGATCGCGCAGGTTCCCGGCAACGCTCCGACCACCGGCGGCGTGACCGTGGAGCAGCTCCGGGCGATCATGCCCAACCTCTCGCTCTCCCGGGCGCAGCTGCTGATGCCCTACCTGAACCAGGCCATGGCCGAGGGCGGCATCAACACCCCGGCGCGCCAGGCTGCCTTCCTCGCCCAGCTCGCGCACGAGAGCGTGGGTCTCACCGCCTTCGAGGAGTACGCCAGCGGCGCGGCCTACGAGGGCCGCAGCGATCTGGGCAACACGCAGCCGGGCGACGGCGTGCGCTTCAAGGGCCGCGGGCCCATCCAGCTCACCGGGCGGTCGAACTACCGGGCCGCCGGCGCGGCGCTGGGCATCGACCTCGAGGGCAACCCCGCGCGCGCCGCCGACGTGGACGTGGGCTTCCGCACCGCGGTCTGGTTCTGGAACAGCCGCAACCTCAACAGCTACGCCGACGCCCGCAACTTCGACGCCATCACCTACCGCGTGAACGGCGGGTACAACGGCAAGGCCGCGCGCGACGCCTACTACGCCCGCGCGCTGCAGGTGCTGGGCGCCTGATCCGCCGACCGACTTGAACCTTGTCGTCCCGGGGCCGCGCGAGCGGCCCCAGTCGTTGGGTGTCCGCCGCTCAGGCCGTCTGCTTCAGGGCGAGCTGCACCAGCTCCGCGGTGAGCGTGACCTGGAACCCGCCCTCGGGGAGCGGCTGCAGAAGGCCGCTGTTCCACGGGTCGTACTCCAGCGGCTGGATGATGCGGGTGAAGACGGTGCGCAGGGAGCGTGCGCCCGCCCGTCCGTTCTTCTGCGCCTCCTCGGCGATGAGCCCCGCGGCCAGGTCCTCGATGTCGAGCTGGATCCCGAGCATCGAGAAGTAGGCGCGCGACCGGGCGAGAGGCGAGTCGTTGCCGAAGAGGAGGATCTGCTTGAGCACCTCGAAGTCCAGCTCCCGGAGGATCTGCACGCTGTCGAACCGGCCCACGAACTGGGGGACCATGCCGTAGCGGTAGAGGTCGTCCATCTTGAAGTAGTCGGGCAGGCGGAAGCGGTTCTCGATGCGCAGCCGGCCGTCGGCGCCGCGGACCATGGTGGAGATGGACTTCTCGCCGCTGTCGGGGGCGGTGACCCGCGTGTAGACCTGGTCGTAGAGCCCCTCGAAGGCGCCGCCGCAGAGGAACATCATCCCCCCGGTCTGCACCTCCAGCGTCCGGGGGATCTCACGGCCGTTCTCCAACACGTGGGTGTGCAGCGGGACCACGCTGCCCTCCATCATGGTGAGCAGGCCCTGCTGCAGCACGATGCCGATGGGGTTGGGCTTGCCGCCCACCGACGTCGCCATCTTGTCGATCTCGTCGATGCACACGGTGGCGTGGCCCATGGCCTCGACCAGCTCCTCGGCGGTGGGCGTGCGCCCCAAGAGCGCCCGCGCGCGCCCCTCGATGGCCGAGAGCAGCCGCTCGGGCCGGAACTCCAGGGTGTCGGCGTCGACCAGCAGGTTGGCGTTGGTGATGGCCATGGCGCGGAACGGCGCGAGCTCGGGCAGCTCGCGGTACATGCGCTGGATGTTGGCCATGATGGTGGTCTTGCCGGTGCCGGAGTTCCCCATCAGCAGGAGGTGGCCCGAGACGCGTCCGGTGATGTGCTTGTAGAGCGCGAGCGAGACCGCGCGCAGCACGTCGTCCTGGCCCAGCACGCCGCGGTGCAGCTCCTCGTGGAGGATGGGCGGGGCGAGCTGGACGAGCGGGCGCAGGGCGACGGGCTGGGACATGGGTGAGACCTCCGGGCGCCGAGCCTAGCATCCGGGGGGCGGGCGCCGGGGACTGGACAGCCTGGCCGGGACGCTGGACTCTCTCGCCCCCACACCACCCGGAAGGTTTCGATGCCCGCGCTCTACGACGTCCTCGGCCCCCTCTACGACGGCGAGTACGACGGCGACCTCAGCGACGTCCCCTGCTACCAGGCGCTGGCCGCCCGGCACGGCGGGCCGGTGCTGGAGCTGGGCTGCGGGAGCGGACGGGTGCTCG
>CAZAIE010001034.1:0-3103 GCA_964485035.1 uncultured Myxococcaceae bacterium
CTGTCCCTCAAAGAGCGCGCCGAGCGCACCCTCAAAAACGGCGCGCACGCTCACACCTCCCTCGCGGTCGGCGCCTTGCAGGATCGCTCGGGGTCCCTACGGTCAGGTTCCCCAGAGGACTTTCACCTCCAAGTCACGCCCATGCTGGGCACACCAAACGAACAGGGCACCCGAGACCGGGTGCCCTGTCGTGTTTCAGAGGGAGGCGACTGACCCTACTGCTTCATCGCGTCCACGAAGCGGCGCGCGGCCTCGGGGAGGTCCGCGAGGGTGCGGTGGTACGGGTCCCAGAACGTCCCGCCGTCGATGTCACCGAGCAGGTCGGCGTAGATGCGGGTCATCTTGGCCTTCCACTCCGGGTCGATCTTCACGGTCTTCTCGGCCCAGCGGTGGCAGTAGCGGCAGGTCTCGCAGTCGGAGTCCTGACAGCCCTGCTTCTCGAACCGCTTCATGAAGCCGTCGAGCGAGCGGTTGTCGATCTGCACCGGGTTCGGGCCGCGCCGCGGGTAGAGCACGCTCGCCGCCTGGCCGAAGTCGATGACCTTGGTGAACTTCACGAGGTTCACCGACTGGGGCTTCACGAAGTACTTGAGCATGCGGCGCCGCGACCAGGCCTCCTCGCCCTTCGCGCCGACCTTCTCGACCGGGTACGAGTAGTTCTGCACGAGGTCGAGCAGGTTCCCGTCGTAGTGGCGGCTGGCGTAGGCCTTCACGCGCTCGAGCAGGATCTGCGTGGGCGTGTTGCGCTCGACGATCTTGAAGTTATGGAAGCCCATCTCCTCGTAGTAGTGGAGGTCCTCCGGGCGGATCCAATTGGCGCGCAGGTAGTTCACCGGCTCCTTGAGCCGGATCTCGTTGCAGACCAGCGAGCTGTAGTCGAGCGGGAAGCCCTTGCTGCCCTTCTGCGAGGCGTTGGACAGGTTCACCGCGTGGTTGCCGGCGATGGCGCAGTCCTGGCGGCACCAGTTGTTGACGATGAGCTGCAGCTCCACGCCCTGCGCCGCCTGCTGCATCGAACGCAGCACGGAGAACTCGCGGTGGATGTTCACCTCGGAGACGACGATGAAGTCAGCGCCGTTCTCCACCCAGAAGCGGACCTTGCGGGCGTTGTCGGTGTAGCGGTGCGAGCTGACGCGGACCTTGAGGCGCGGGTGGCGCTTCTTGACCAGGCGCAGGAAGAACGCGTTGGCCACGGTCACCGAGTCCACGCCGATGCCGTCCAGCCACTCGAGCAGCTCCTCCATGTTGCGCTGCCCCTCGCGGGTGAACTCGGTGTTCCCCATCGCCGAGGCGTTGAGCAGGTAGTTGAAGGAGATGTGCGCGTCGTGGGTCTTCTTCACGAAGCGCGCGAGCGCGGGGCGGTCCACCTCGGGCAGGTAGAAGGACGGCCGGCCGCCCCCGAAGAAGTCGGAGGTGAGCTTCCCGTAGATCTCGTAGACCGGGTAGCCCTTGAGCCCCTCGAGCAACGCGTCGTCGAAGTTGCAGGCAACGGACAGCTTCATACGTGGACCTCTCTGCGGGTGATCAGGCGCCCACGACGGGGCGGGTGGGGAAGTGGAAGGCGGGGACCTCGGCGGCGTGGCCCATCCCGACCTCTCCGAGGAACTTCTCGAACTCGGCGAGGTCGAGCTGCTGCTGGCTGTCGGAGCGCGCCACCGCCGGGCAGGGGTGCACCTCGACCATCAGGCCGCTCGCGCCGGCGGCGAGCGAGGCGCGGCCGAGCGCCCCGAGGATGTCCTTGCGGCCCGCGGCGTGGCTCACGTCCACCACCACCGGCAGGTAGCTCTTCTGGCGCAGGAGCGGCACCGCGGAGATGTCCAGGGTGTTGCGCGTCTCCTGCTCGTAGGTGCGGATGCCGCGCTCGCAGAGGACGACGTTCTCGTTGCCCTCGTGAACCACGTACTCGGCCGACCAGAGGAACTCCTCGATGGTCGCCGAGAGCCCGCGCTTGAGCAGCACCGGGCGGCGGCAGCGGCCGACCTCGCGCAAGAGGTCGTAGTTGTACATGTTGCGCGAGCCGACCTGCAGCACGTCGGCGTAGGAGGCGACCAACTCCACGGAGCGGGTGTCCATGACCTCGGTGACCGTGAGCAGGCCGTACTTGCGGCCTACGTCGCGGAGGATCTCGAGACCCTCGACGCCCAGGCCCTGGAACGCGTAGGGAGAGGACCGCGGCTTGAACGCGCCGCCGCGCAGGAAGCGGATGCCGCGCGCCACCAGCGCCTGGGCCACTTCTTCGACCTGCTCCAGGCTCTCCACCGAGCACGGCCCGGCGATGAGCTGTGGCGCGGCGCCGCCGATGGACGCGTTGCCGACCTTCACCTCCAGGTCGTGCTGGCGCGCCGCGCGGCTGATCTTGAGGACCCGCTCGCGCTGCTGCTCCATCAGGCCCACCGAGGCCTTGAAGATCTCCTTGAAGACGCGGACCACCGCCTCGGGGGAGAACGGCCCCTTGTTCCGGCGCACCAGCCGCTCGAGCATCGCCTGCTCGCGCGCGGGGACGAAGGTGGGGATGTCGTCCCGCGTCTTGATCTTCTGGATGGCGATGGCCAGCTCGGCGCGGCGGCTGAGCAGGTCGAGCAGCTCGAAGTTCACCCGCTCGATCTCGGAGCGGAGGGTTTCCAGGTCGGCGCCGGGCGTGGTCATGGGCCGCGGCGGGACGCAAGCGGCGGGCCAAGGAGGAGCCTGGGGTGGAGTCCCTGGCAGAGCCCCTCCAGCCTCGTGCGATGTCGCTCCGTCGTGCGCTTTCGCACGAGGCATCTGAGCCCCTCTCTGCCTCCTTGCCCACGCCGATCGCACGCACTATGGTCCCCGCCCCTATGGACGTCCGGACGACCACGCTGGAGGAGTTCCTGGGCGCCGTCCTGCGCGGCGCAGCCAAGATCCTCGGGTGTGGCTCCACCAGCCTCATCTTCATCAACGAGAACACCCAGCAGATAGGCATCCGCCTGGGCACCATGGCCGAGGCCGGGCCCGTGGTGGAGCAGGTGGAGCGGGTGCTGGGCGGCAAGTTCGGCAAGCTCATCTACCCGCTGCACAGCGCGCGCGACAGCGCCGCCTACCGGGTGTGGCGCGAGAAGACGACGCTGGAGACCTCCTCGCT
>CAZAIE010001035.1:0-3102 GCA_964485035.1 uncultured Myxococcaceae bacterium
CAGGAGGATCACCCCGAAGTGGCGATCGTTCACGTCGCGCGACCGGGACATCGCCAGCGCCTCCTCCTCGGTCGCCGGGTAGTCGCCGTAGTGGCTGAAGAGGACGTCGAAGAGGCGCGTCGAGATGCCGCTGGGGCTCTCGGCGAGCATCTGGTCGCGCAGCCGCACGAGGAGCGCCGGAGGCGGGGGATGCAGCCCCTGGAGGATGCCCTTGGCGAGGAGCCTGGCCTCGAAGGAGGCCTTGGTGTCGAAGAGCAGTCTCTCCACGGGCTCCAGCCGGGCCGGGGTGACGACGCTCGCCGGCCGGTCCTTGAACTGCGCGTGGACGGCGTTGGCCGCCACCTCCCTCTCCCCGTCGTCCTGCGCGGCGCCCAGAGCATCGAGCGCCGCGTCCAGCGGGGCGGTCCCCTCGGCCCCGGCCTGGGCGAGCAGGTGCAGCGCCTCCCAGCGGAGCTGAAGGTCCTCGTCCCGGGCCAGCCCGGCCACCACCGCCTCCAGGTCGGCGGGGATCTGCGTGGCCGGGGGCGCCTCGTCTCCCCCGCCGTGCCGCGCGAGCAGGAGCGCCGCCAGCCGCGCGCTGCGCGAGTCGGCGAGGCGCAGCGCCTCGTCCCAGCGGAAGACCGCCTGCTCTCCCCGGGCCAGCCGCTCCGCACGGGTCCCGGCCACGGGTGCCACGAGGGGAGAGGAGGCGAGTGGCGGGGTGGCGCGCTGGCCCACCGAGGCCACCGCCGCGGCCACGACCCCCAACCCTGCCAGGAGCGCCACCGCCACCACGACTCCGGGTCGCGAGGGTGCTCGCCAGGCCTCCAGCGCCTCCAGCGCCTCGCGCGCCGAGCCGAAGCGGTCCCTGGGGCGGCGCGCGACCAGCCGCGAGAGGAACGCCCGCCAGCGCGGCTCGAGCCCCACGTTCTCGAGCCGCAGGTGAAGCCCCTCGGAGAGCAGTTCCTCGGGGTGGCGACCGGTGAGGGCGTGCAGCAGCGTCGCGCCCACGCCGTACAGGTCGCTCTGAGGGGTCGCGGAGCCGCCCATCTGCTCCGGGGACATGTAGCCCAGGGTCCCCACCATGGTCGCGCCGTGAGTTCCCCCGAGCCGCACCTCGCGCGCGATGCCGAAGTCCACGAGCGAGACCCGCCCGTCCTCGCGCACGATGACGTTTGCGGGCTTCACGTCCCGGTGGACGATGGCCGGCTCGCGCTCGTGCAGGTAGCGGAGGACCTGCAGGAGCTGGCGGGCGAGGGAGCGTGCCTCCTCCGTGGGGACCGCGCCGCGCGAGGCGACCTGCTGCTCCAGCGACTCACCCTCCACGTACTGCTGGACGTTGTAGAGGCGCAGGTGCACGCCCTCGCCCTCGCGGAAGTGACCCACGAAGCGCGGGATGCCGGGGTGGTCCAGGCTCGCGAGCAGCCGCGCCTCGCGCTCGAAGTCGTCGATCTGCTTGGTGGCCGGCGCCAGCGTGAAGAGGAGCTCCTTCACCGCCACCCGCTCGCCGTCCGGACGAGAGGCCAGGTAGACACGGCTGTGTGGGAGCTGCGAGAGCAGGCGCTGGACGGCGTGGCCTCCCGGAGCAGCCGCAGCCCCGCACGCGTCGCAGCGGGCATTGCCCGTCTCGGCGCCGCAACCGGGGCAGCGCGGCCTCGCCTCCGCCATTCGCTCCATGGGGCCATCATCCGCCGCGCGGACGTCGCGGGGAATCGGTCAGAACGGCGCTTCGATCTCCGCCTCGGGGCCGGCGGGGGCGTAGGGCAGCGCCAGGGTGAAGCGGCTGCCCTTGCCCACCTCGCTCTCCACCCGCACCGCACCGCCGTGGGCCTCCACGAAGCTCTTCACGATGGCCAGGCCCAGGCCCGCGCCGCCGTACTGCCGGGTGGAGCTCTGGTCCACCTGGTAGAAGCTCTCGAAGATGCGCTCGCGCTGGTCGGCGGGGATGCCCACGCCGGTGTCCATGACCATCACCGCGAAGGCCCGCGTCCCCTGCAGCATGCCCGCGGGCGCCTCGGGCACCGCGGAGACGCCGATGCGCCCGCCCTCGGGGGTGAACTTCACCGAGTTGGCGAGCAGGTTCACGATGCACTGCCGCAGCTTGTCGCGGTCGACGCCTGGGCGCTCCATGCCCGCGGGGATGTTCACGTCGAGCTGCAGCCGCTTCTTCTGGGCCTGGGGCAGCACCGCGCTGGCGGCCTGCTTGATGAGGTCGCCCAGGTCGCAGGGCGCAAACGAGAGCCGCATCCGCCCCGCCTCGATCTGGGTGAGGTCGAGGATGGAGCTGATGAGCGAGAGCAGGCTCTCGCCCTTCTCCAGGATGGTGCGCACGTACTCGTCCTGCTCGGCGTTGAGCTTGCCGGCCATGCCCTGCACCAGCATCTCCGAGTACCCGATGATGGACGTCAGCGGCGTGCGCAGCTCGTGGCTCACCGTGGCCAGGAAGTTGGACTTGAGGCGGTCGAGCTCGCGCAGCCGCTCGTTGGTGGCCATCAGCTCGCGGTTCTTCTGCTCGATCTCGCGGAAGGCCTCGCGGGTGGCCTCGATGTGCAGCGCGCTGGTGAGGTAGACCTTCTGCCCGGCGAAGACCAGGGTGTCGATGATGGCCCGGAAGTGCGCGAGGATGCGCGCCAGCGAGGCCTCCGGAGCGTGCCGGGCCTGGGCCAGCATCTCCTGCCCCCGGCGGGGGTCGAAGCCGGCCCCGGCGATGGCGGCGACGCCGGCGGGCAGCTCCTTCACGTCGTCGGGCACGTACGGCCCGAAGATGACGCGCCCGAGCACGTCGCCCTCGTGGCGGATGGGCATCACCAGGTAGCGGCAGCCGACGAAGCAGGGCACCGAGAAGATCTCGCTCTTCGCCTCCCCCATCGCCCGCACGCCGTCCTTCAGGTCGACCGGGCCGTCCTTCACCCGGGCGGCGGTGCGCATGCACTGCGCCTTGCCGTTGGCCGACTCCAGCACGTAGCTGCACAGGTGGGTGTCGGTGCCCTTGATGTCGACGAGCTTGGGACCCTTCTCCTCGTAGACCTTCACCCCCACGCGGTAGAGGTCTGCGAACCCCTGGCAGACCTCGGTGAACGAGGCCACGTCGAGCATGTCCGAGAGCTTGAGCCGGCGCTGCAG
>CAZAIE010001036.1:0-3092 GCA_964485035.1 uncultured Myxococcaceae bacterium
CTCCGGGCGGGGCTCCGGGCGGGCGACCTGATGTGTCACCTCGGCGACGGTCGCTTCGTGGTCTGCCTGCCCAACGCCTCGCTCAACGCCTCGGGAGTGGTCTCGACGCGGCTTGCGGAGGGGCTGGCGGCGGCGCTGGGTGTTCCCACGCACGCGGTCCGGGCCGAGGGGCTGGCCCTGCCTCCGGAGGAGGCGCTGGTCAAACTGTTCTGTGAGCCGACATCCCCCTGAGGCGACTGGCTGCCGGGGCCTCGGACCGTGGCGGGCGGAGGCTCGGGGGCGATACAATCCAGGCGTCTTCATGGCGGCTCACCGACATCGGGCGCAAGGGCTCTTGGGGCTGGCCGTGGTGGCCGCCCTCACCTATTCCTCGCCGGCGCGCAGCCAGCCGAGGCCAGACCTGGCGGCGATGGCCGAGGCGACGGGCGAGCCGCCGCCCGAGCGGTACGTCTCGAGCCGGGCCTACTTCCACTTCATCCGCGGCAGCGTGCTGGCCAACCGGGGCGAGCACCGCGAGGCGATCGAGGAGTTCAAGCAGGCGGTGGTGTTCGACCCCGAGTCCGGGTACCTGAGGGTCTCGCTGGCCGACCAGCACGCGCGGGTCGGGGCCTTCGACAAGGCCGAGACGGAGCTGAAGCAGGCGGTGCACGTCGACCCGAGCTACGCCCCGGGACACCTGGCCCTGGGCAAGCTCTGGCTGGAGCAGCGCCGGCCGCGCGCGGCGATCGTGGCGCTCGAGCGGGCCATCGCCCTCGCCCCCACCGAGCCGCAACCCTACCTGCACCTCGCGCAGGTCCACCTGGAGACCGGGAGCGAGCCCAAGGCGGTCGCGGCCATCGACGCGCTCGCACGCGCGCTGCCCGGAGAGCCCATCGGCTACAAGGCCATCGGCCGCTGGTTCGCCGAGAAGGGCGAGGCGGAGAAGGCGACTCGGTTCCTCCTGCTGGCCCAGCAGCGCGACCCGGGGGACCTGGAGACCCTGGTCCTGCTGGCCAAGGCCGCCGAGGCCGAGGAGCGGGCCGCCGACGCGGAGAAGTGGTACCAGCGCGCGCTCGCCCGCGACCCCGAGGACGCGGAGGTGCTGCTGGCCCTGGGCGGGCTGCTCCTGCGCAAGGGCGACTTCCCTGCGGCGAAGGCGTACTTCGACCAGCTCCTGGCCTCCACCCCCGAGGACTCCAACGTCCGGGCGAAGCTCGCCTTCGCCTACGTCCGCGCCAACCGCCTCCAGGAGGCCGCGGACTTCTTCGCGCAGGCGCACGCTCTCTCTCCCCAGGACGCGACCCTGTCGTTCTTCTGGGGACGGGTCCTCGAGGAGCTGAAGGACTACCCCAGGGCCGCCGCCGCGTTCGCCAAGGTCCCGCGGCGCGCGGAGCTCTTCCCCCAGGCGGTCGTCCACCAGGGCCAGGCGCTCTCGAGGATGGGCGAGCACGTCCGGGCCGCGGCTTTGCTCCAGGGCGCCGCCGACGAGGAGCCCGACCGGCTGGAGTACGCGCTGGCGCTGGCCGAGGCGCTCGACCTGGCAGGGGACGGGCCGCGGGCCATCGCCGCGCTCACCCGGGCGCTGCAGACGGGCGGCTCTCCCCGGCTCTACGACGCGCTCGCCCAGCTCCACGCGAAGGCCGGCCGCCACGACGAGGCCATCGCGCTGCTGCGCCGGGCTTTGGAGCGCACCCCGCGCGACGAGGGCTTGCTCTTCACCCTCGCCGCCGCCCACGAGCGGGCAGGGCAGACCGAGGCGGCGATCGCGAAGATGCGCGAGGTGCTGGCCCTGAACGCCCGCAACTCGGCGGCGCTCAACTTCATCGGGTACTCGTTCGCCGAGCGGGGCCAGAACCTCGACGAGGCCGAGGCCCTGGTCCGCCGGGCGCTCGAGCTCAGCCCGGACAACGGGGCCTACGTCGACTCGCTGGGCTGGGTCTTCTTCCGCAAGGGCGACTTCCGGCGGGCGGCGGAGTCCCTGGAGCGGGCCATGCGGCTGTTGCCGGAGGAGGCAGTCGTGGCGGAGCACCTCGCCGACGCCTACTCCCGCCTCTCGCGACCCAAGGACGCCCTCGAGGCCTACCGCCGCGCGTTGAAGCTGCTCGACCACGCTCCCGACGCCAAGGTGCGGGCGAGCGTCGAGGGGAAGGTCCGTGCACTGACCGAACAGGCGCGCCTCGTTCCCGAGTGATTGCAGTTGCGTCCGGCGGCACCCCCGGATAGGCACCCCTCCAGGAAGGCAGCAATCCCCAGGAGCGACGGAATGGACGCGGGCGAGATCTCCCAGGCTCGCTTCATCGACCCCCGCGGGGCGATGGTCGGGGAGTTCCGCATCGAGCGGCCCATCGCCTGGGGCGGGATGGGAGTCATCTACCTCGCGCGCAACCCGTTGGTCGGCTCGCGGGCCGCCGCGAAGGTGCTACGCGAGGAGCTGGCGATCCACCCCGGGGTCGCCGAGCGGTTCCTCGAGGAGGCGAGCATGGCCTCCAAGATCCGCCACCCCAACACCGTGCAGATCTACGACCTCGTCTCCCTGCCCGACGGTCGGCCCTGCATCCTCATGGAGTACCTCGAGGGCGAGACCCTGGAGCGGCGCGCGGGCAACAAGCCCATGCCCTTCGCCAAGGCCCGGCCCATCCTGATGCAGGTCGCCGGCGCCCTGTCGGCCACGCACGCCCGCGGCATCGTCCACCGTGACCTGAAGGCCGAGAACGTCCTCCTGGTGAACCGCGACGGGCGCGACGACTTCGTGAAGCTCCTGGACTTCGGGCTCGCCAAGGCCACCGCGCTGGTCGCAGGGCTGAGCCTGCCGGGGACCCTGGCCGGTACCCCCTTCGCCATGGCGCCGGAGCAGGTCCGGGGAGAGCCGGTCGACGCCCGGACCGACATCTACGGGCTGGGCGTGCTCGCCTATCGCATGCTGGTCGGCCGGTTCCCCTTCGAGGGGTCGAACGTCGAGGAGGTCATGTACAAGCAGGTCCACCAGCCGCCGGACCTGTCGATGCTGCCGCTGCCGCTGCGCGGCTGCCTGGAGAAGGCGCTCTCCAAGGACCGGGACGGGCGGTACGCCAGCGCCCTCGAGTTCGTGAAGGCGCTCTCGGACTGTCCGGATG
>CAZAIE010001037.1:0-3087 GCA_964485035.1 uncultured Myxococcaceae bacterium
GGAATTGGGGCCGGGGCACGCCGACGTCGCCGCCACGCTCACGCTGCTGGGGCGCATCGAGCTGGACTGCGGGGACGCGGCGGGCGCACTGGGCCATCTGGAGCGCGCCGCGGCGATCGGCTCGCAGCCGCCGCTGGAGCTGGCCGAGATGCGCTTCGAGCTCGCGCGTGCCCTGGCCGTGACGGGAAAGCGCGAGCGGGCGCTGGAGCTGGCCGGTCAGGCGCGCGCCTGCTGGGCCGGCCAGGAGCGGCTCGGGCCTGCGAAGCTCGAGGCGCTGGACGCGTGGCAGGCCAGGGTGGCCGCCGGGAAGTGACGTCCGCACCGGCGGCCCGCGCCTGCAGGCCGCCGGCGGGAGGAGCTACTCGCAGCTCTTGTCCTTCGAGCTGTCGCGGCTGCAGCCCGAGGTGTCCGAGTTGTCGAAGCACTTCTTCGCCGCGTCGGAGGACCCGCACGAGTAGTAGGACTTGTTCAGGCAGCACTCAGGGCGGCGAGGGCGACGACGAGTGCAGCGATTGCGAGACGCATGGACGACTCCAGTCGGGGGAAAGAGGCCCACCATGAGCCTCTGCCACCCCTGATGGAGCCACCCGGGAGAGGTCTCGCGGAATCTCGCGGCTTCGTCCGGACCGGCTACTTCTTGCCCTTCTTCGGAGGCGCCTTCTTCGGGTCGTCCTTGGCGTCCTTGCAGGGCTTGCCGTCCTTGTCCTTGCCGTCCTTGCACTCCTTCTCGGTCGGCTTCGGCTTCTCGGCCTTGGGCGGGACCGGCTTGCCGGCCCCCTTCCACACCGCCGCCTTCCCCTCCGCCCACGCGATGCAGCGGGCGATGGCGCCGTCGGCGACGTCACACTCCTTGTAGATGCCTTCGTGCTGGACGATGGCGCGGCCCTGGTAGGCGCCGTCGCAGGAGATGAGCACCCCGTCGGCGAGCATGCACTCCTGGATCAGCCCGCCCACGTCGACCACGGCCTTGCCCTGGTAGCCCTCGCCGCAGCGGATGGGCTGGCCGGACGAGACGTCGCAGTCCTGGAACATGCCGGGGGGCGCCTTCGCCTTGGGAGCCGCAGCCGCGAGGATGGACGCCAGGATCAGGTAGTGCATCGAAAACCTCCAATGGGGCGCGGATTATAGCGGCCTGGCCCCCGTCGGGTCGGCCTGTTTCCGGGGCGTGGGACGGCGCGGGGGCGCCGTCCATTCCATGGGAACTCCCGGGACAGGAAAACCTGCTGCCTTCCGGGAGGTTCCGCCGCTACTTCGTCCAGCGGTCGAGCCAGGCGTTCACCGTCTCGTGCCAGAGGATGCTGTTGGCCGGCTTGAGCACCCAGTGGTTCTCGTCGGGGAAGTAGAGGAACTGGCTGGGGATGCCGCGCCGCTGCGCCGCGGTGAAGGTGCCCAGGCCCTGCGTCTCCACCACGCGGAAGTCCCTGCCGCCGTGGACCACCAGCATCGGCGCCTTCCACTTGCCCACCAGGTTGACCGGGTTGTGCTTGTCGTAGCCCTGTGGGTTCTCCCACGGGGTGCCCTGGTGGTCGCGCTCGGGGAACCAGAGTTCCTCGGTGTTGAAGTAGGCCATCTGCTCGTCGAGGTTGCCGTCGTGGGAGACGAGGCAGCGGAAGCGGTCGGGCATCATCCCGGCGATCCAGTTGACCAGGAACGCGCCGTAGCTCGCCCCCAGCGCCGCGACCCGCTGCCCGTCGAGGAAGGGGTACTTCGCGAGCGCCGCGTCGAGGCCCTTCTGCACGTCCTCCAGCGGCTTGCCGCCCCAGTCGCCCTGGATGGCGTCGGAGAACTTCTGGCCGTAGCCGGTGGACCCGTGGAAGTCGACCATCAGCGCGGCGTATCCCGCGCCCGCGTAGGTCTGGGGGTTCCAGCGGTAGTGGAAGTGGTTGCCGAACGAGCCCTGGGGCCCGCCGTGGATGAGCACCGCGAGTGGGTACTTCTTCTTCGCGTCGAAGTTCGCCGGCTTCACCAGCCACGCCCACACCGTGTCGCCGCCCGCGCCCTTGAAGCTGAACTGCTCGGCCTCGCCCATCTTCACCTGGGCCAGCCGCTCGGCGTTGACGCGGGTGAGCTGCTTCAGCTCCTGCCCGTTGGCCTTCAGCGAGAAGAGGTCGGCTGGGGAGCGCAGGTCGTCGCGCGCGGCGACCAGGCGGTCGCCCAGCAGGTGCACCGCCTGTACCGTGCCGTCCTTCCAGATCTCCTGGGCCTTGCCGCTGGCCACGTCGAGCGCGAAGAGCGAGCCCTGGCCCACAGAGTCCGCGGTGGCGAAGAGGGTCTTCCCGTCGCGCGACCAGAGCAGCGAGCCCGCGGAGCGGTCCCACGCCGGGGCGACCTCGCGCTCGGCGCCCGTGGGCCAGGCGCGCACCATCACCCGGTAGCGGTCGGCCTCGTAGCCGGGCACGGACATCGCGCGATAGGCGAGCCACTTCCCGTCGGGCGAGAAGACTGGTCCGGCGTCCCAGGCCTTGTTCGAGGCGGTGAGCCGCTTGGGGGCGGCCGAGCCGTCGGCGGGCGCGTGCCAGAGATCGAAGTTGGTGCTCCACATCTCCGCCGCGCCCTCGTCCTTGGCGCTGAAGACCAGGCCCTTGCCGTCAGGCGTGAAGACGAAGTCCTCGTCGCCGCCGAAGGGCTTGGTGGGGCAGTCCAGGTCGGCGCCCTTGAGCACGTCCACGGGCGCGCCGCCGTCCACCGGGACCACGAAGACGTGGGCGCGCCGGCCGTCGGTCCAGGTGTCCCAGCGGCGGGTGGGGAGCTGGGTGTAGAGGTGGCCAGTGGCCTTGCGCTTCTCCTGCTCCTTCAGGCGCTGCTCGGTGCAGGCGAGGTCCGGGCAGTCGACGAAGACGTCCAGCGCCACCGCGAGGCGCTTCCCGTCCGGGGAGAGCACGAAGGAGTTCACGTCCAGCGGCAGCGAGGTGACCATCCGCGCCTCGCCGCCGTCGAGGGGCAGGCGCCAGACCGCGCTCGCGCCGCTGCGGGTGGAGAGGAAGTAGAGCGAACGGCCGTCGGGGGCCCAGCGCGGGCTGGACTCGCCTTCGGGGCTGAAGGTGAGCTGGCGCATCCCGCTGCCGTCGGCGCCGACCTGTACCTGGT
>CAZAIE010001038.1:0-3086 GCA_964485035.1 uncultured Myxococcaceae bacterium
GTGCAGCGGCAGCACCGGCGCGAGGCAGCGCTGCTCGCCGGGGGGCGCCTCGGGGGAGGTCGGGAAAGGGAGGACGGGCACGGGCTTTCTCCTTTCGTCTGGCCTGGGCATGGCTGCGAGTGGACTCTTCGGGCGGACGATTCCCTGCGGCGCCGGGGGCGCCGCGGGTCAGCTCACGAGGGACCGCTCGCGCCGGAACTCTCCGCGCCGGTTGGCCCGGAGGACCTCGCGGCTGGGGAGGAGGACGGCGTAGAGGTTGCCCTCGGTGTCGACCTCGGCGCTGAGGGCGATGCGCTTGGAAGTGGCGAAGTGGGGCGCGTGGCGGTGTCCCAGGCCGGCCCCGGGGGACTTGCAGTGGGCGCTGACGACGGTCCGATCCCAGCTGGGGTCGCTGAGGCGGGGCAGCCGGTGCTTGTCATGGAGGGCGTCCGGGGTGTGGGTCGGGTCCATGGGGAGCTCCCGGCGGGCGAGGGCCTCGAGCTGGGGGGCGATGGGGCCGGCATCGAGGCCGGCGTGGACGAAGACGTACTCCCCAGCCGCCTGGTACCAGGGCAGCTCCTGGAGGAAGTCCTGGTGGGCCCGGGGCATGCGCCGGGCGAGGTCGACAGCCGAGGTGGCACCGTAGGCGGGGCCGACGCCCTGGGCGCCGTTCCAGTAGTTGCGGCGGGCCTGCTCCCACCAGGGCTCGCTGGGGGCCGCGCCCTGCCAGCCGAGGATGCGGGCGCAGGCGAGGTCGTGGTTGCCCATGATGGGGAGGAAGCGGCCGGGGCGGGTCCGCTGCAGCTCGATGAGGAGGTCGAGGAGCTGCGGGGTGGACGGGCCGTTGTCCACGTAGTCGCCGAGGGTGACGAGGGTGTAGCGGGAGCCGTAGCGGAGGTCGGCGGCGGCGACGAGGGACTCGAAGGCCTCGAGGTGACCATGGAGATCGGCGACAGCGAGGATGACGTCGTGCATGGGCGGCTCCTGTTCGGGACACACGTTTCGCGTTCCGGAAGATCCGGTGGGACGGTCTGGGGGCTTGGTGGGGAGAGGCACCGGACGGAGGGTCCGGCAGGGGCGGCTATCGGGCCCGGCTCTTCAGGACTGGGACTGTGCGGCTGTGACAGTCGTCGTGCATGTCGCTCTCCTGTCCGTGGGCTTCGGTGTCAGACCCGGGCGTAGGGGTGCGTCTCGGCTTGCGCCGTCAACTCGCTTTCTTGTGGGAGGGGAACCTTCGGGACCGTCGATGTGTGAGACATGCTACACTGGAAGTGTCTCGGAGTCAAGTCAGGCAAGTCTAGCGATATCGGGGGTTTGGCAGGGCGAGACCCGCGACTCGCCGGCTTCGCGCGCAACTTGGCGAGGAGTTGTTCCGTCAGGGACCCCTGGTGACGTCAAGGCAGGCGCCGCGCGCCAGTCTCTAGAACCGCCAGGTCGCCGCCGCCGAGGTCGGACCGACGGCCACCGCCGGAACCAGGGAGGGCGCCTGTGCCCGCTCCACCGGCACCTTCTCGCCTCCGATGGCCCAGAGCGTCACCCCGGTCGCGAGCACCGCCAGCCCGGCTCCGGTCAACACCATCCCTGTCTCCATCCCGTCGTTGCTCTGGTTCGAGAGATTGGACAGGTAGGCTCCGCCGCCGACCAGCGCGCCCAGGGCCCCCACCGCGGTCATCGCAATGCCGACGCCCATGAGCGCCTTGCTCCGCCGCCGGGTCTCGATGACCAGGGGCGGCTCGGGCAACGCGGCCGCCGGTACGACCAGCGGAGCGGTCTCCGGGGACATGGGCGGCGAGGGGACGTCCAGCACCAGCGGAGGCGGCGGCTCGGCCGGGGCCTCGGGCGCAGCTGGGACCGCCGGGGCCTCGGGCGCAACCGGGACGGTGGCCTGCGCCGGATCCACCCGGGTGATGCCCCGCACGTGGACGTAGAGCACGACCTGCGTCTGCGTCCCCAGGTTGAGCAGGTAGCCCTGGGGCAGCCGGTCCACCAGCAGGCCCTCGACCACCCCGCTCTCGGTCTGAACCCTCACCCGATCGCCCGGGACCTGCGCCCAAGCGCTGCCGAGTCCCCCGAGGACCAGCGCCACCGCCGCGAGGATCGTGAACCTGTTCATGTGCCTCTCCGCGCTCCGGCCAGACTGGCGAGGAGCCTACCGCAACCTGGCGGCGCACGGCGTGGGCCCGGGTATGTCCCGGTATGTCCCCGCGGCATGATCGCGCTCACAGGGTGGCCTTGGAGGCTGCCAGACCGGCGTCCAACTGGCCGTTTCGGCCCTGGAAGGGCCCTGGGAGCCTCCCTGGGCCGTCGAGGGAGGGGGGGCGCTGCTTCAATACCTTGGGGCCTTGCCCAAGCGCTGCTGGCGCCGCCCAGGAGCCCACAGGGGCCTTCCTGAGCGATCTGCAAACCACCGCAATCATTGCCCTATTCAGAGCCCTCAGTGCGCAGAGGCGAGGCTGACCGTGAGCTGTCCGGCGTTGTCTGCCCCGTCATCGTCCGGGACCAGAAGCCACAGCCCGCGAGCCTTCCGGAGCGTCTTGGGCGTGCCTGCCAGGACCAGGCCGTCGGGCTCGGTGGTGTCACCGTCCAGGCAGAAGAGCACCCTCGCCGCGTGGCCCGACGCGCCCAGATCCGCCCGCCCCGCGACCGTGAGCGTGTAGACCGCCGAGGGGTCGAGCCCGATGAACCGCGGGAGTCTGTCGTCCGGGACCACCGCGTGCGCCGCGGGGTCCACGTCGAGCACCGCGAACTTCTTGGTCCGGGCCTCGGACACGCGCACCCCGAGCGCCCCGGCGGCGGCCTCGCCCGGCCGGCGCAGGACGAAGGCGTAGAGCGCCCGCGCGTTGGCCACCGTCGCCCCGTCCTCGGGGGTGAGCAGGCCGAAGCTCCCCTCCCCGGTCGCCCCCGCCACGCGCTCGGCGAAGTAGAAGACCGTCCGCAGCGGCCGGCTGCCCAGCTGGGCCCTGCCTTCCAGCGCGAGGCGGTAGGTCCGCCCCGGGTCCAGGCGCATGCGCGCGGCGGGAGAGGACTGCACCGGGAAGGAGTGGGACTGCAGGTCCAGCGAGAGCTGCCTCACCTCCGGCCAGGCCGCCACCGGGACCGGGCCGCGG
>CAZAIE010001039.1:0-3085 GCA_964485035.1 uncultured Myxococcaceae bacterium
ACCCTGCACGATGGTCTGCCCCAGCCCCAGCGCCACCATCGCCAGCCCGTCGTCGGCCTTCTGGTGCCCGATGGGGTAGTAGTTGTACGAGACCGCGACCCCGGAGGCGTGGGGGTAGAAGCGCGTCCCGTAGGTGCGGCCCACCACCTCCTGGATGAGGACCGCCATCTTCTCCTCCTCCAGCGAGTAGGGCGTGCCCTCGATGTACGCGCGCGCGTCCGCCGAGTAGGTCGAGGCGTAGACCGCCTTCACCGCCTGGCAGATCTCCTGGAAGCGCACCTCCGGGTCGGGGTGGTTGTTGGGCAGCATGTACGTCGAGTAGATGCCCGCGAACGGCTGCAGCTGGCTGTCCTCCAGCAGGCTGGAGGAGCGGATGGCCAGCGGCCCCTTCATGTGGGCCACCGCGCGCTTCAGGTCGGCCATGGTGGCGTCGGAGAGCCGGCCCACCAGGCACCGCTGGAGGATGGCCTTCTCGTCCAGCGACTTGAGCCCGCCGTCGAGGACGCGGTTGGTCTCCATGAAGCGGTCGAACTCGTCGGTGGGGACGACGAGCGAGCGCGGGGTGCGCACGGTGACGCCCGGGAAGCGGTCGCGCAGCCCGTTGCGCGCCAGCACCGAGGAGACGAAGGCCAGCCCGCGCGCCTTGCCGCCGATGGAGCCCTTGCCCACGCGCACGAAGGGCGTCTGCGGCCCGGCGTGCTTGCTGCTGAAGTCGGTGATCACGCCCTCCTGGTTGTGCAGGCGCGCCCCTTCGATGAGGCCCAGGAGGTACTTGCGCAGCCCCTCGGCGCCGTTGAAGTCGGAGGGCTTGGAGGGCCGCACCTTCCGGGCGAGGTCGAACATGCAGCGGGCCATCATCCACAGCGAGAAGTGGTTGCGGCTGGCGTGGAACTCGAGCGAGGCCCCCGGCGCGGTCCGGATGATCTGCTCCAGCTCCCACATGTCCTTCGCGCGGCCCACCTCGGTGCGGTCGGGCAGGCGGAAGACGAAGTCGCCGAATCCCAGGCTCTCGGTGACGAACCCCTGGATCTTCTTGAGCAGCTCGGTGGAGTTCTTGTCGGCGAAGTGGACGCCAATCTCCGCGGCCCTGGCAGCGTTCTCCGACTCGGCGGACTGCAGCAGGATGGGCAGCTCCGGGTCCTCCGCGCGGATGGCCTTCACCAGCTCGAAGCCGGCACGCGGGTCCTCCTCGCCGCCGCGGGGGTAGCGCACGTCGCTGATGGTGGCCACCACGTAGTCGCGGTACTGCCGGTACAGCGACATGGCCTCCTCGAAGGTGCAGGCCAAGAGCAGCTTCGGCCGCGCCCGCATGCGCATCACCCGGGTGAGGTCGTTGAAGGCCTCCGCGCCCAGCGAGTTCGACTGCGTCATCAGCTCCGCGTAGAGCAGCGAGAGGAAGCTCGAGTAGCGGCGGACCGAGTCCTCCACCACGATGATGCAGCGCACCCCGCCCACCCGCGTGTCGTGGGGCGCGTTGAGCCGGTCCTCCACCAGCTTCACGATGGCCAGGATGATGCGCGCGTCGCCGGTCCACCAGAACACGTGGTCCACCGCGGCCTTGTCCACCCCGCCCGGGAAGTGGGCCAGGTCGGCCTCGGTGAGCACCAGCAGCACCACCGGCATCGCGGGGAACTGCTCCTTCACCCGGCGCCCGAAGGCGGAGACGTCGGTGTCGGCGATGCGGACCATGGTCATCACCAGGTCGAAGCGCCGCTCGTGCAAGAGCTCCATGGCCCGGGCGCCGGTGGAGACGTGGGTGATGCGCGGCGCGGTGGAGAGGTTGAGCTCGCTGTGCTCGGTGAAGATGCGCTCGGTGAGCCGCCCGTCCTCCTCCAGCGTGAACGCGTCGTAGGGAGAGGAGACCAGCAGGATCTCGCGGACCCGGTACGGCATGAGGTCGTGGAAGGTCACGTACCAGGGGTCGGTGTGGCGGTCGTCGGGGCGGGGCTGGGCGTTCATGGCGGCTCGGGCGCAGGTGCGGCAGCGGATACAGAGAAGCCGGGCACGCCCACGGCGCACCCGGCTTCCCGAAGAAGCGTTCAGCAGCGGACTACCAGCACACGCCCTGGGCGAGCATGGCGTTGGCGACCTTGATGAAGCCGCCGACGTTGGCGCCCTTCACGTAGTTGATGAAGGTGCCGTCCTTGCCGTGCTCCACGCAGGTCTTGTGGATGCCCTTCATGATCGCCTGGAGGCGGGTGTCGACCTCCTCGCTGGTCCAGTTCAGGTGCTGCGCGTTCTGGGCCATCTCCAGGCCCGAGGTGGCGACGCCGCCGGCGTTGCTGGCCTTGCCCGGAGAGAAGAGGATCTTGCTCTGCAGGAACACTTCGACGGCCTCGGGCGTGGAGGGCATGTTCGCGCCCTCGGCGACCAGGAAGCAGCCGTTCTTCACCAGGGTCTTGGCGTCCTCGCCCGAGAGCTCGTTCTCGCAGGCGGTGGGGAAGGCGCAGTCGCACTTCACGCCCCACGACTTCTGCTTCTCCAGGAACTGGGCCTTGGGGTACTTGGCCACGTACTCCTTGAGGCTGCCGCGGCGCTTGAAGACCAGGTCCTTGGTGAAGGCCAGCTTCTCCTCGTTGATGCCGTCCTGGTCGACCACGGTGCCGTCGTAGTCGGTCATGGCGATGACCTTGCCGCCGAGGTGGTTCACCTTCTCGATGGTGTGCAGCCCGACGTTGCCGGCGCCGGAGATGATGCAGGTCTTGCCCTTGAAGGTCTCGCCGCGGGTGGCCAGCATCTCCTGCGCGTAGTAGGCCAAGCCGTAGCCGGTCGCCTGGGTGCGCACCAGCGAGCCGCCCCACTCCAGCCCCTTGCCGGTGAGGACGCCGGTGAAGGCGTTCCGCAGCTTCTTGTACTGGCCGAACATGTAGCCGATCTCGCGGCCGCCCACGCCCAGGTCGCCGGCGGGTACGTCGGTGTCCTCGCCGATGTGGCGGAAGAGCTCCTGCATGAAGGCCTGGCAGAAGCGCATGACCTCCATGTCGCTCTTGCCGCGGGCGTCGAAGTCCGAGCCGCCCTTGCCGCCGCCCATGGGGATGCCGGTGAGGCTGTTCTTGAAGGTCTGCTCGAAGCCCAGGAACTTGAG
>CAZAIE010001040.1:0-3082 GCA_964485035.1 uncultured Myxococcaceae bacterium
AGGGGCAGCCCCCCAGGAACTCGAAGAAGCGCGCGAGCCGGTCCATGGCGTCGTCGGTGAGGCTGTGCTCCATGCGGCAGGCCTGCTCGCTCGCCGCCTCCGCGGGCATGCCCAGCACCTCCTCGAAGAACCGGCTGAGCAGCCGATGCCGGGCCAGCACCCGCCGGCCCGCCTGCTCGCCGTTGGGGGTGAGCGCGATGTACTCGCGCCGCTCGTACTGCACCAAGTGCAGGTCGGCGAGCTTGCGCAGGGCGATGGAGACCGTGGCGGCCTTCACCTCCCGCGCCTTGGCGATGTCCTTCACCCGCGCGAAGCCGTGGTCCTGGACCAGCAGGTAGATGGTCTCGAGGTAGTCTTCCAGCGCCGAGCTGATCTCGTGAGCGGGAGCAATCGTAGTTTCCGTCGTCATAGTTAGCACCATCTAACAGAGCGCCTAGCCTGTCAACTCCCCTGGCGGGGCCCGGCGGGTTCGACGCCCCCTCGTTCGGCCGCTTCCTCTGCCGCGGCCCGGGAGCGATACTCCGCGGCCGCCCGGGGCCGGGCGAGGAGTCGAGTCGATGGCCGAGCCAAGATGGATGCAGTCGGTGGACCGCGCGGTCGGCGCGCTCGCCGAGCGGAGCCACCGCCGGCCACTGCGCACCCTGGCCGCGGTGGCGCTGGTGACGGCGCTGGGCTTCTGGGCCTCCACCCGCCTGTCGATCAACGCGGACCTGACCGAGCTGTTGCCCCGCTCCTTCGAGAGCGTGAAGGACCTGGACAAGCTGCGGCACCGCTTCGGGGGCATCGGCTACGTGGTGGTGGTGGCCCGGGGAGGGACCGCGGAGGGGCTGCGACGGTTCGCCGACGACGTCGCGCCGCAGCTGGCGAAGCTCCCCGGCATCCGCTTCGTCGAGCACCGCCGCGCCAGCGAGTTCTTCCAGGACCGCGCGCTCTACTACATGGAGCTCTCCGACCTGCAGGAGGTGGAGCGGCGGCTGCTGGCGCGGGAGCGCTTCGAGAGGCGCCGGCGCAACCCCATGCTCATCACCCTCGACGAGGAGCCCGCTCCGTCGGTGGACTTCTCGGACCTCGAGGCCCGCTACCGCAGCGCCTCCCACGAGCGCCTCGCCGGCAACGGCGAGCCCTACTACCTGGACGCGCAGGCGCGGATGGTGGTGCTGCTGGCCAAGCCGGACAACGTCTCCTCGGACCTGGACTACTCCAAGCAGCTCATCGAGCGGGTGGAGCGGTTCCTGGGGGGGCTCGACCTCGGCCGCTACGGCGAGGGAGTGACCACCGCCACCACCGGCACCTTCAAGAAGAAGATCGACCAGCAGGAGCAGATCACCCGGGACGTGGCCTGGGCCACCAGCCTCGCGACGCTGCTGATGCTGCTCTACCTGGTGCTGCACTTCCGCAGCCCGCTGGCGGTGGGCTTCGTGCTCCTCCCGGTCTTCGCCGGCGTCACCTGGACCTACGGCATCGTGGGGGTGGTCTACGGCGAGGTGAACCTGCTCACCGCGTTCGCCGGGGCCATCCTCGGCGGCCTGGGCACGGAGCACGGCATCCACCTCACGGGCCGGTACGCGGCGCTGCGCGGCGAGGGGCGCAGCTCCGCCGACGCGGTGCGCGAGGCCTTCAGCCACACCGGCGGCTCGGCGCTGGTCTCCGCGGTGGTGGGCGCCCTGGCGTTCCTCGCCCTGGGCATCTCCGAGTTCCGCGCCTTCCACGAGTTCGGCCTCATCGCCGGGCTGGGCATGGTGGTCATCGCCGGGGCCTGCCTCGTCACCCTCCCCGCGCTGATGGGGGTGGCCGCGCGGCTGGGCTGGACGCCGCGCTCCACCGAGGCGGTCACCGGCCGCCGCTCGTCCATCGCCGCGCTGCTGCCGCGCCACGCCCGCCCCATCGCCGTCACGGTGGGGCTCGGCGTCCTCGCGCTGGTGGCCATGGTCCCGCAGTCGCGGTTCGACTACCGCCTGGGCTCGCTGGAGGACAGCACCATCCCCTCCTACGTGCTCGACCACGAGGTGAACCGCATCCTCGGCTACTCCCAGACGCCGGTGGTGCTGCTCACCGAGCGGCCCGGGGAAGAGCGCTTCCTCGTCCAGCAGGTGCTGCAGCGCAAGCGCGAGCTGGGCGAGCGCTCCACCGTGGACTTCGTGGCCGCGCTCGACGACCTGGTCCCCGAGCACCAGGCAGAGAAGGAGGCGCTGCTGCAGTCGGTGGAGCGCGTGCTGCGCCACGTGAAGGCCTCCGAGCTGCCCCCGGCCCAGGCGGCGCGGCTGCGGGACTTCCAGCGCATGGCGACGGCCCGCCCCTTCACCCGCGAGGACGTCCCCGCCTCGGTGCGGCGGCAGTTCGAGGGCGCCCAGCGCGAGGAGGGTGGCTTCGTGCTCATCTTCCCCACCGTGGGCATCGACGAGGGCGACGGCATCCACGCCATCGCCCGCGAGGTGCGCGGCCTGCGCCGCCCCGACGGCAGCACCGTCTCCGCCTCCGGCGAGCTGCTGATCCTCTCGGACATCCTGGCCATGGTGCAGCGCGAGTCCTACCCGGTGCTCTTCGCGGCCCTCTTCGCGGTGCTGGCGACGATGTGGCTCACCCTGGGCAGCCTGTGGCGCGCGCTGGCGTGCATGGCCCCCACGGTGGTCTCGGTGCTGGCGCTGGTGGGGCTGCTGCCCTCCACGGCGCTCAGCTTCAACTTCCTCAACGTCATCGCCGTCCCGGTGCTCATCGGCACCACGGTGGACGCGGGCGTACACCTCATCTCCCGCCTCACGGAGGCCGGGGACGCCTTCGAGGTCGTCTTCGCCGAGACCGGCCGGTCGATCATCGGGGGCCTCATCACCAGCGCGGTGGGCTTCGGCGCCATGATCTGGGCGGACCACCCGGGGCTGCGCTCCCTGGGCGAGCTGACCATCCTCGGCTTCTCGCTGAACCTGCTGGTGATGCTGCTGGGGTTCCCTGCCTTCTTCCTCTGGCGTCGGCCAGCGGGGCCCCGTCCAGCCGCCGCGCCCTCGACGCCTGCAGCCAGCCCGGAGACCGACCGCGCATGAGCCCCACCCCTCCCCGCGACCCGCCCGGGACCGCGCTGGCCGAGCCC
>CAZAIE010001041.1:0-3081 GCA_964485035.1 uncultured Myxococcaceae bacterium
GGTGTAGCCGCCGCCCAGCCGGGCGCGGAGCTGCCACTGCACCACCTCCTGGCCGTCGCCCCGGAACGCCGCCCGCGTCGCACCCAGCCCCAGGCGCAGCTCGCCATGGCCCAGGGTGCGCCCGAGCGTGAGCTCGCCCAGGTGCTCCAGGTCGATGCCCGCGAGCGGCCCCGCCGACAGCGCGTAGCCCAGCCCCACCTTCCAGGGACGCAGGACGATGGCCTCCCCGCCGCGCTGGACGGCCCGCGAGAGCCGGGTGCGGACGAAGCTGCTCGCGTCGAGCCGGCGCTCCCCGCCGAAGGCCAGGTTGATCTCCGCGACGTGGGCGAAGGCGCCGTCCGGCCGGACCACGCGGTACCACCCCGGGCTCACCGCCACCCTCACCCGCTCGCCCGGCGACTTGACGATCTCCCCCACCAGCTCGTGCTGGCGGTTCGCGATCATCGTCTCTCCGGCGAGGTCGCGGTCCAGCACGATGGTCGCCCCGAGGTCCCCGGGGCTGGAGAGCGGCCACTCGCCCCAGCCGGCGAGCTGGTAGTCGAAGGTCGGGTGCTGGCTCGCCCCGCCACTCACCGCCTGCGCCGCCGTGCGCCGGTAGGTGTAGGCGTAGGCCTCGGAGAGCGTCACCCGGCCGTCCTCGTCGGCGTCGGCGGCGCCGCGCAGCGCGGTCAGCAGGTGGCTGGTGAAGAGGCCGCCCTGGAGGAACCGCCACTCCTGCGCGCCCTCGCCCCGGCTCGCGGCGGCGATGAAGACCTCGCCCGAGACCTGCACGCTGCGGTCATAGCTGACCGCCACCTCTGGCCCGGGCACGCCGCCCCGGAGGGCCCCCGGCGCGGCGACCCGGCAGCCGTCCACCACCGTGAGCCGCAGCCGCGTGGGCAACTGGGAGAGGGCCGCCCGCAGCTCCGAGAGGGCCAGCCGCTCGCCCTGGAGGTGCAGCGCGTCCTCGTCCGCGTGCGCCGAGACGTAGAGGATGAGCGAGGCTGGCCGCTGCTCCTTCGCCAGCTCCTTGAGGCGCCCCGCGGCCTCGGCGATCGCCCGGCGCAGCCCGTCCGCCGTGGCGCCCAGCAGCAGGTAGGCGCGGTCCTCGCTCACCCCGCCCACGTCGACGAGCAGCCGGTGCACGCGGCGGGCGTCCTCCTCGGCGTACGCGAGGGGCTGCTCGCCCGGGAGCCCGACGTTGCTCCCAGCCACCACCGCGATGCGCACGTCCGGCCAGCTGCCCGCGCCGAGCGCGACCATCGCCGCGAGCGCCGCCGTCGCCAGGCTCACGGGGCCCTCTTGGTGAGGAGGACGGAGGCCCACTGCCACTCGCCGGGCGGGTCGGCCATGGCCTCGAGCCCGGACGCGGCGAAGGCGGCGCGCAGCGCCTCGCGCACCCGCGCCTCGTCGATCGGCTGGGGACCCGTGACCAGGCTGATCCGCTCGCGCCCCACGAACGCGTCCAGGACGATGCTGCCGGGCAGCAGGTGCCGGCCCGCGGGCAGAAGACCGCTCGCGCCGTCGACGGGGTAGTAGCGGGTGAAGACCCCGCGGTCGTCGAGGTTCACCACCTGCACGTGGGCGGGCTGGGCCAGCACCACCTCGAAGCGGAGCGCGTCTCCGGCGGTCAGGGTCGCCCCGGCCGGCAGCGGCGACACCGTCCCGCCGACCCGGCCGGCCAGGAGTTGGAGCACCGGCTTCTGGCCGCCGCGCAACCGGACCTCGTCGCCTCCCCCCAGGAGCCGGGGGCCTAGCACCAGCAACAGGATCGCCATCGAGACCGCGGCGCCCGCGCCCACCAGGCGGGGCAGGGAGAACAGCCCTCGCAGCCGCTCCCACGACGAGGGAGGTCTGGAGGCGACCACCCGGGCGACGAACGCCGCGGCGGGGCGCTGCGCCAGGAACGCGTCGCGCTCGGCCCGGAGCCCCTCGACGGCCTTCCGGCACTCAAGACAGGCATCGAGGTGCCTCGCCATCGCGCTCCCGCCCGCCCCGGGGGCCTCGGGCTGGAAGGCCCACTCCTCCAGCGCGCGGGCCGAGGGGTGCTTGGGGTCGCGGGCGGGGTCGAGCCGGTCGGAGACGCGGGTCATGACTGGTCCTCCTGGGGCGCGAGCAGCCCGCGCGCCGTCTCGAGGAAGCGGGCGAGCCGTTCCTTCACCGTCTTCCGGGAGCAGCGGGCCGCGGCCGCGACCTCGTCCTGCGTCATCTCGTCCACGTAGTAGAGCACCGCCACCTCGCGCACCGGCTCCCGGCAGGCGGCCAGGACCTGGGCCACCAGCCGCACGCGCTCCGGGGACTCGGGTCCGGCCAGGCCGTCCTCCCGCTCGCGCAGCGTGCGGTCGGCCTCCTCCGGCGTGGCCGCGCGGCGGCGCCTCTGCAGCACCTCGAAGCAGTACCGGTCGGCGATGCGGTACAGCCACGGGAGCGGCGCCTCGCCGCGGAAGGACGCACCGTAGCGGTGCACGCGGACGAAGACCTCGTGCAGCGCGTCGTCCGCCTCCGTCCTCGAGCCGAGCAGCCTCTCGCAGCGGCGCCGCACGGCGAAGCCGTACAGCGCGTACAGCTGCTCGAGGTCTGCGCCGCTCATTCCCATCCGGGAGCTCCTTCCAACGACCTCAGGGGCAGGGCCAGTCCGCCGGCTTCGCCTGGCCGTCGGCGAGGCAGACCTCGCCCGAGTTCTCGACGAACGAACAGGTCCCCGCGGGCGTGGGCGAGAGCCACGAGTAGCAGCGCGGCGCGGTGGGGCAGGAGCGCTGCGCGCCCGCGGGCTCCGATGCCGAGGCGTCGAAGGACCGCCGCTTGGTCAGCGTGCGGCAGCCGTAGAACAGGGCGTCCACCTGATCGGCCGCGGAGAAGGACGACAGGTCCAGCGCCACGCGATCCATCGGCGTGCGCACCTCCAGGCCGGGGACCTCGTCGAGCACCAGCAGGCTGAAGCCCTGCGGGATGGGCTCCCCGGCGAACGCGTCCTGGGCGCCGCGCTGGCCGTCGAGGTAGCTCACCACGAACGCGGGAGTGCCGCGCAGCGCCCCGCGGAGCGAGAACCCCACCACCGTGTCCCCCGCCGTCCCCTGCTCGACCTGGGCAAGCGGCTGGCGG
>CAZAIE010001042.1:0-3072 GCA_964485035.1 uncultured Myxococcaceae bacterium
AGGCACGCCGTGGCGTCGGCGACCCACAGCGCCCCCGCTACTGCCCGCGGGTCCGTGTGCGTCGTCCTCGCCAGCGCCTCGCCGAACGACCGACGGCGGACCGCATCCGCTGGGAACACCGCACCGACGATGGCCGCACGCATCGCCGCCCCGTTCCCCGCCGAGCGCACCCCGGAGCGCGTGGGCGAGACGAAGCAGCAGAGCTTGAGGCAGGCGCGGAGCGTCCCGAACCCCACTCCGAAGGGAAGGCGGAAGAGCCAGCCCCGCAGCCTGCGCGCGAATGCCCAGGCGCACGCCGCGGCGTCCTCGCGCTCCTCGACCAGCGCCTGGGCGACGAAGGCCGTGTGCTCGGTGTCGTCGGAGACGTAGCCCGTCCTGCCCACGAGCCGGAAGCGCTCCATGCGGCCGAACAGCCTGCGGATATGCCCGGGGCGCAGGTTCTCGGCCGGCAGACCCAGGGCGTCTCCCAGGGCCGTCCCCAGGAGCACTCCCGCGAGTCGGTCCTGGTCGGCTGGCGCCACGTCTCCTCCCGCAAGATCGTCCCCAGTATCGCGCCGGACGCCTCCGCCCCAGGACCCCCGACTGGAACCGGACGATTCCCTTTTGCGCCAGCCGTCGCCTGGTTTAGCTTGTCGCGCCTTTTTCCGGGACGGTTCTCAAATGCTCAAGGTCGGCGGCGAAGTCGATGCGTTCTGCACCAAGTGCAAGATGGTCCTCGCGCACACGGTGCTGGCCATCTGGGCGGGGGATATCAAGCGGGTGCGCTGCAACACCTGCATGGGCGAGCACGCGTTCCGCAAGTCGGAGCCGGGCAGCAGCTCGACCAGCTCCACTCCACGGGCCACCAAGCCCCGCGCCAAGGCCGCCGACAAGCCCAAGGCCGCCGAGGTCGCCGCAGCAGCCGGCTACGACAACCTCATCGCGGGCAAGGACCGCTCCACGGCCCGACGCTACGACCTGAAGCAGAAGTTCGCCGTCGGCGAGCTGGTCCAGCACCCCTCGTTCGGCCTCGGCGTCGTCGCCGCGGTCCGCGGGCTCGACAAGATCGACGTCGCCTTCCCCTCCACGGTGAAGACCCTGATGCACAACAAGGGCGCCGCTCCCACCAGCTTCGCCCGGCCCGCCGCGCCCAAGCGACCCGACGTCGAGGAGCCCGTCGAGGCCACGCCCGAGTCCCCAGCCGACGAGGCGGACGCAGCCGCCGAGTCCGAGTAGCCGAGCAGCCCTCAGCCCGGCGCGACGCTCGCAGGCACGCGCCCGCTCACGCGTCCACCCGAGGCCCCAGCCCGGAGTCGATGAGCTGGCGCACCTGCAGCGCCAGGTGCTCGGGCTCGAACGGCTTGGGCAGGAACTGGGCGCCGTCGGTGAGCAGCGCTTCCTGGTCCAGCGCCTCTGGGCTGTAGCCGGACATGAACAGCACCTTCAGCCCCGGCCGCGCCCGGCGCATCTGCTCGGCCAGCGCCTTGCCGGAGATGCCGGGCATCACCAGGTCGGTGACCAGCACCTCGATGCCGCCGTCGTGCCGCCCCGCGGTCTGCAGCGCGGCCTCGCCGGTGGGCGCCTCGAGGACCGTGTAGCCGCTGCGCTCCAGCGCCTTGCGCACCATCCGGCGCAGCGACTCCTCGTCCTCGACCACCAGCACCGTCTCCCGGCCCCGCACCGACACCGGGGCCTCCAGCGCCAGCAGCACCGGGGTCCCCTCGCTGCGCGGCAGCAGCAGGGTGATGGTGGTGCCCTGGCCGATGCGGGAGGAGAGCCCCATCCACCCGCCGTTCTGCTGCAGGATGCCGAACACCGTGGAGAGCCCCAGCCCCGTCCCGCGGCCCTGGGGCTTGGTGGTGAAGAACGGCTCCACCGCCCGGCGCAGCGTCTCCGGGTCCATCCCGCAGCCGGTGTCCGACACCTGGAACTCCACGTACGGCCCGGGGACGGTGCCGGGCCGCTCCGCGGCGTCCGCCGCCGAGAGGGTGACGTTCTGGGCGTGGATGGACAGCTTCCCGCCCCCGGGCATCGCGTCCCGTGCGTTCACCGCGAGGTTCAGGAACACCTGCTCCATCTGCACCGGGTCCACCCGCACCGGCCAGAGGTCGCTCGCGAGGTCCAGGTGGATGGTCACGTCCTCGCCGATCACCCGCTGCAGCATCCGCCGGGTGCGGTTCAGCGCCTGGCCCGGGTCGATGACCTGCGGGCGGACCGGCTGGCGCCGGCTGAAGGCCAGGAGCTGCTGGGTGAGGTTCGCGGCGCGGCGCGCGGCGTTGAGCCCGTCCTCCAGCGCCTCGCTGACCTCGCTCTGCCCCTTGGTCTCGACGATGGCGTAGGCGAAGGCGCCGTGGACCACCGTGAGCAGGTTGTTGAAGTCGTGGGCCACGCCCCCGGCGAGGCGCCCCAGGCTCTCCATCCGCTGCGCCAGCTCGAGCTGCCGCTCCAGCTCCAGCGCCTTCTGCTGCGCCGCCTTCTCCGCCAGCCGCAGCTCCCGCTCCAGTGAGGCCGCGCGCTCGAGCCGGGCGCGCATGAAGAGCAGGAACAGGTACGCCGCCACCACCGAGATGGCCACCGAGACGAAGGCGAGCGGCCGGCCTCCCGAGGTCTCGTGCGGACGGACGTCGGGCCGGGCCATGGGCGCCACCGGGATCACCCCTCGCGCCTCCAGCACCAGCACGGTGGCGTAGAGGGCCAGCACCGCCACCACCGTCACCACCCCGACCCGGGAGTTTCCGCTCATGGTCGAGGCGATCACGGTCATCACCAGGAAGACCAGGACCGGGGAGGTGCTCGCCCCCAGCGCCCACACCACGTAGTTGAGGAGGCAGACGTCCAAGACCGCCACTGCCAGCCGCCGCCACCTGGGAAAGAGGTCGAAGTGCGCCGCCAGCACCGCCCCCAGCGTGATGACTGGGATGGCCAGCATCGGCCCCCAGAGCGCGGTCGCCTCCGGCCGCTTGATGAGCACCCACGGGAGCCACACCGAACTCGCCAGGAAGCGCATCATGTCCGACCAGAACTCCCGCTTCCGGTCGAGGAGGCCTCCAATCAGCAGCGGCTGTTCGGAACTCATCACTGGACGGATATACC
>CAZAIE010001043.1:0-3070 GCA_964485035.1 uncultured Myxococcaceae bacterium
CCCAGGACTCCTACTGCTGCAACAACAGCTGGGACGCCACCTGCGTGAAGGAAGTGGCCACCATCTGCGGCAAGTCCTGCTAGCCATCCGCTGATCCGATTCGCCGGCCCCGCTGCGAAGCACCGCAGCGGGGCGCGCATTTGCGGGCAACACGGTCCCGGGCCGGGCATCCAGGACGCATGCGCAAGCCTCGGACCGTCCTCGTCCTCTCGACCCTGCGGCTCCATCCCGCAGGGGCGGCGATGCAGCGGGCGCTCGTGGCCGGGCTTGCGACCCGCTTCTCGACCGACCTCGTGGACCTCTCGGTCTCCCGGATGGAGGTCTGCAACGCCTGTGGGGCCTGCGGCCTCCCGCGCCCTGGCGTGTGCCCTTTCCAGGACGACCTGAAGGACCTGGGTTCGAGGCTCGCACGCAGCGTCGCGTGCGTCGTCGCGGCGCCGGCCAACGCGGATCGCCGCTTGCTCGCTCGGGCTCTGGCGCGGTACCAGGCTCGACCGGAGCCTCCGCCGATCGTCGGGCTCGTGTTCGGCGACGGGGCTGAGCGCTTCGAGGCGTGGCTCGGATCCGAGCGTCGCCGCTTGGGCGCGCGTGGGAAGACCACGAGCGTCCTGGATGTGGACGGGGTGGTGGCGCTCGTCGCACGTGTCGGCCGGTGAACATCGAAACCACCGGGACCACAGGGAATCCTACGGGTGCTTCGAGAACGAACCATTCCCCGTAGAGCGAGGTCCCGATCATGTCCGAACGTCTGCTGTTTGCTCCCGCAACCCTGGGGTCCTGGAAGCTCCAGAACCGTGTGGTGATGGCCCCCATGACCCGCAGCCGCGCGGTCGAGGCGAACACTCCCAACGAGCTGATGGCCCGCTACTACGAGCAGCGCGCGGGGGCCGGGCTGATCATCACCGAGGGGACTTCCCCTTCGCCGAACGGCACCGGCTACGCACGCATCCCCGGCCTGTGGACCGCGGGACAGGTTGCTGCCTGGAGGCAGGTCACGGACCGTGTCCACGCGAAGGGCGGACACATCGTCGTCCAGCTCATGCACACCGGGCGAGTCGGTCATGCCGCGAACCTCCCCGATGGCGGTCAGGTCGTCGCGCCCAGCGCGGTGGCGCTCGAGGGCGAGATGTACACCGACGCCAAGGGGCCACAGCCGCACCCGGTGCCGAGGGCGATGTCGGCCCAGGACCTCGTCCAGGCGCGGGAGGAGTTCGTGCAGGCGGCGCGCAACGCCATCGCGGCGGGCTTCGACGGCGTCGAGCTGCACGCGGCGAACGGCTACCTCCTGGAGCAGTTCCTCAGCCCCACGACCAACCGGCGCACCGACGCCTACGGCGGCTCTGTCGAGAACCGGCGGCGCTTCGTCGTCGAGGTCGCCCAGGCGGTCGCCGAGGCCGTCGGCGGGGCGCGGGTGGGCATCCGGCTCTCGCCCCACGGCGTCAACGCGGGCATGAAGCCCTACCCCGAGATCGACGAGGCGTACCGGGCGCTGGTGGCGGCGCTGGTGCCCACGGGCATCCAGTACGTCCACCTGGTGGATCACTCGGCGCTGGGCGCCCCGCCGGTCCCCGTGGAGCTGAAGCGGGCCCTGCGGGCGGCGTGGCCGAGGACGTTCATCGCCAGTGGCGGGTTCGATGCGGCGACCGCGGAGGCGGCGCTGCAGGCGGGCCAGGCGGACCTAGTGGCGTTCGGGCGGCCCTTCATCTCCAACCCGGACCTCGTGACCCGGCTGCGCGAGGGGCATGCGCTCGCGGCCCCGGACTTCAAGACCTTCTACACGCCCGGGGAGAAGGGCTACACGGACTACCCCGCTTTCTCCGGGTAGCCTCGAGGTTCCCCAAGAGCGGCGGTCGGGACGCCTGGGCGTCCGGCCGCCGCTCTGCTGTTTTGGGTGTCGTCCGCCGGGTTGACAATTGCTGCAACGCAGCACGATACTGCCGCCCTGTGCCGCGGGGTGAGTGGCGGGTCGATGTTGCAGGTGCGAAAAGCGCGGCGTGGCCTTCTTCGGTGGCTCTCCAGGAGACGACATGGCGGACAGCATCGGCATCGTGGCGTATGGGCTGTACATCCCCAAGACGGTGATGACCGCGGCGCAGGTCGCGGCGGCCACCGGGGGCAAGTGGACCGAGCAGGCGGTCCGGGAGAAGCTCGGCTTCGACCAGAAGCCGGTGCCTGGCCCCGAGGACGGGACGCAGGAGATGGGCGTGCGCGCCGGGCTCGACTGCCTGAAGCGCTTCGCCTACGACCCCCAGAAGATCGACGTCGTGCTGTGCATCGGCGAGGAGTGGAAGGAGTACCCGCTGACCACCTCGGGCATCTACATCCAGGAGAAGATCGGCGCGAAGCGCGCCTGGGCCATCGACGTGCAGCAGCGCTGCTGCTCGCAGGTCGCGGCGATGAAGATGGCCCGCGACATGATCGTCGCCGACCCCGAGGTGAACTCGGTGATGGTCGTGGGCGGCTACCGCAACGGCGACTTCGTGGACTACGCGAACCCGGCGATGTCCATGATGTACAACCTCGGCGCCGGCGCCTGCGCGATGATCCTCGAGCGCAACCCGGGCCGGAACCTGCTCCTGGGCTCGCACATCATGAGCGACGGCTCGCTGGCCCGCGACGCCGGGTGCCGCATCGGCGGGACCGCAGAGCCCGTCTCGCACGAGAACCTCGGCCGCGCCTACAAGTCGCTCGACCTGATGGACCCCGAGCACATGAAGAACCGGCTCAACGAGGTCTCGATGCCCAACTGGTACCGGTGCATCGACCGCGCGCTGGAGAAGGCCTCGCTCACCCGCAAGGACATCGGGTACCTGGCGGTCCTGCACTTCAAGCACTCGATGCACAAGGCGCTGCTCGCCGACCTCGGCCTGCGCGAGGACCAGACGACCTATCTGCGCGACTACGGCCACATCGGCCAGATCGACCAGGTGCTCTCGCTCGACCTCGGGCTCCAGTCCGGGCGCATCAAGGACGGCACCGTGGTCTGCATGATCGCCGCGGGCATCGGCTACGCCTGGGCCGCCAACGTCATCCGCTGGGGCAAGGCTTAGCCCCCGCCTCCCTGCATTCC
>CAZAIE010001044.1:0-3067 GCA_964485035.1 uncultured Myxococcaceae bacterium
GAGGATGCCGCTGCCGCTCTCCCACGAGAGGGTCACCGGGAGCGCCGCCGCAAAGTCCGCCCGGTCGCCGGCGCGGTCGCTCACGAAAGGAGTGCGAAACGTGTAGTGGTGGAGCAGCGCCCCGGCGAGCAGGTCCACCTCCAGCGCCAGCGTCTCCGACAGCGCGAGCCGGTACGAGGGCCCGCCCAGGACCGTCCAGTCGAGCAGCGAGAGCTGGCCGACCTGCGAGGGAGCGAGGGCCCCGGTGAGGCGTGCCCCGAAGCGGCCGCCCCAGCGCAGGAGCACCCTGCCCTGCCAGTCGTTGCCGCCCTTGCGGAACAGCAGGTCCACCCCAGCGGCGGCGTCGAAGGACCACCACCGGGGCACGGACGGCACGGCGGGAGCGGGCTCGGCCACGGGTTCGGGGACCGGAGCCAGCGGGGCGGGAGGAGGCGTCACCGCACGCGCGAGCTCGACGATCTTCTGGGAGGCCTCCAGGTGCAGCTCCTGCAGCGCCTCGTCCCCGCCCAGGGCCAGCTCGCGGGTCGCCAGGGCAGCCCGGCTCCGGGCGGTGAGCCTCAGCCCGTCCGCGCCCTTCGCCTCGAGGAGGACGACGATGTCCGGGGCCGCGCCGGCCGCCTGCACGGCGAAGCTCTCCTGCACCAGCCGCAGCACCACCTGCTTCTGCAGCGCGAGTCCCCCGATCCGTCGGTAGGTCGCCTCGTCCAGGGCCGAGAGGTCCAGCCCCACCGACACCACCGGAGCAGGCCTCGGGGCCTCCGCCAACGTCGCCGTGGGCGACGACGCCCCGGGTGCTGCCAGGGCTGCGAGCGCGAGCAGCGCCCCGAGGTTCGCGACCGGGCTCACGGTGTGCGGAAGCCCGCCGACTTGAGGTAGAGGTCCACCAGCGCCGCCTCGGTGAACCAGAGGTTCTGCATCGGCGAGTAGGGCCCGCCGGGCTCCACCTCGCGGACCTCGACCTTGACCTTGTTCACCCCCACGTCCGAGACCACCCCACGCGCGGCGCACGCCCGGGTGACCCCGTCGCCCATCGGCTGCCCCTCGAGGCAGAGCTGGTCGTCGACGGCGAGCCGGGCCACGAACCGCCGCGCCTCCTCGCGCAGCTGCTCGCACCGGTCGCGGCGCCGGTAGTCCTTCTGCGCCTTGCAGCGGTCGGTCTTGGGGTCGGCCACCCGGTCCGCGTACCGGTTCCCCTCGTCCCGAGGGGCGATGTAGACGAGCCCGGCGCCGCAGCCAGAAGCCAGGAGCAGCGCACCGAGCAGCCAGACGAGTCGCATCGGTCGCTACTCCTGCGGGCGGTTCGGGTTGCGCACACCCAACAGCCAGGCGGTGACGTACTCCTCGAGATCGCCGTCGAGGACCGCGGTGACGTTGCCCTTCTCCACGCCAGTGCGGTGGTCCTTGATCAGCTGGTAGGGGTGCAGCACGTACGAGCGGATCTGGGAGCCGAAGGCGATGTCCATCTTCGCCGCTTCGGCCTTGTTGCGCTCCGCGTCGCGCCGCTTCAGCTCCTCCTCGTATAGGCGGGAGCGCAGGACCTGGAAGGCGAGGTCCCGGTTGCGGCTCTGGCTGCGCTCGGTCTGGATGGTGATGACCCAGTTCTTGGGGATGTAGCGCAGCTGGATGGTGGAGGAGGTCTTGTTCACCTTCTGGCCGCCGGCGCCCCCGCCGCGGATGGCCTTCACCTCGACGTCCTTCTCGGGGATGTCGATCTTGATGCTGTCGTCGATCTGCGGGTGGACGTCCACGGAAGCGAAGGCGGTCTGCCGCCGGGCGTTGCCATCGAACGGGCTGATGCGCACCAGCCGGTGGACGCCCGCCTCCGCCTTGAGGAAGCCATAGGCGAACTCGCCGTCGACGAGCAGCGAGGCGTTCTTGATGCCCGCCTCCTCGCCCGCCACGTAGTCGGAGAGTTCCACCTTGAAGCCCTTGCGCTCGCAGTAGCGGGTGTACATGCGCAGCAGCATCGACGCCCAGTCCATGGCGTCGGTGCCGCCCGCTCCGGCGTTGATGTCGATGAACGCGCCCGCCCGGTCGTCCGGGCCGCAGAGCATCCGCGCGAACTCCATCGCCCCGACCTGGCGCTCGACCTCGTCGAGCGAGAGAGAGGCCGCGGCGACCTCGGCGTCGTCCTTGGCCTCCTCGGCGAGCTGCAGCAGGGCCTCCGCGTCCTCGAGCGCCCTCGCGCCGCGCTCGAACTCGCCCACGCGCGCCTCGTGACTGGCCTTCTCCTTCAGGATCACCTGGGCCTTCTGGTTGTCGCCCCAGAAGTCGGGGGCCTGCGCGAGGTGCTCTATCTCCGAGAGCCGGGCCTTCTTGCCCGGAATGTCAAAGATGCCCCCTGAGGGCTTCCAGTCGTTCCTTCAAGTCGGTGATGCGGGCGTGCAGGTCGGCCATGGCTTCAGCGGCTGCCGCGGCGGTGGCCGCGGCGCGTGTCCTCTGGGGTGGGGGGAGACGGGGGGACGGCGTCGCAGGCTACTTGTCGAACCAGCGCTTCTCGACGTCCTCACCTTCCTTGGGGCGCTTGGGGGTCAGCGCGACGGCGTGGGCAGCCTCCTCCGCGCTCACCGGCTCCTCCGTGGTGAGCTGGGTCGGCACCGGGCCGATCACGGTCGAGGCGACCTGGTCCACGGTCGGGGTCGGCGCCGGGAGCGGCTGGGAGAGCGGCGTGACCGCGACGGGAGAGGGCGCCGGCACCCCGGGCTGGGTGGAGGCGGCGGAGGCGCTCGCCAGCCAGCTCGCGATGGCCTCGCGCGCGAGCGCGCCCACCGGACGGCCGCTCTGCTGCGCGGCCTGGTTCAGGGCGTCCGACATCTCCGGGCTGATGCGCAGGGCCAGCAGCCGGGCGTTCGCCAGCGCCTTGGTCAGCGCCTCGAGCGCCTGGCTGGCCCGGGCGATCTCGAAGTTCCCGGCGTCCATCATCGTGCGGATCTTGCGGACCAGGTCCTCCCGGTTGAGCCAGGCGTCGTCGAGCCATACGCACTCGGAATCCAGATCGATTTCGAAGTCCATTCGCGTCTCCCCAGGGCCCCTGCAGTGAGTGCCGGAAGACTCCCTTCCCCACGCT